>JAEYVN010000587.1 GCA_023431725.1 Pseudomonadota bacterium | reverse complement strand
CCGTTGTTGTTCGCCGCCGCATTCAGCGCACTTGAAAGTCTGGATTTCGAATTCGCCTTCGCCCTCACGTCGAACAACATGAGCGTTATTCCCGCATTTCATGCAAACGATGGATGGGACGAATTGCACCGCAGCACTACTGAAACTTGTGTGCGAAGACATGGGTACTCCTTCGCTGCTCTGCAGGCGGGAGCACTAACCGTCTCTCAGCCACCGACGCCTACGGGCTCTGCCGTTGCTGGTGATGGTATAATCTAGTCCTTTTTGGACGGCCTGTCCGTGTCAATTGTTGGGCCCAACTTAGAGGCCGAAGGCAGCGCAACACTCGGTGTAATGCAGCGCCCATAGCTTTACCCCTCCGGATCGGACGGCGTCGTCAACGATGACGGCTGGCCGTTTCGATGAATCGCCGTGAAGCCGGCCATTCGCGTTTTGAATTCGTCTTTGTCGCCAGCCGGGTGTATGCGGCGCGATGAACAAAACGACCGAAGGATGGGGCAGCGGGCTCCTTGGTGTGATTATTTTCTGCGGTTCATTGCCGGCGACGCGCGTTGCCGTCGGTGACTTTTCTCCATTGTTTCTGACGTCGGCCCGCGCCGTCATTGCAGCGTGCCTTGGCGCGGTCCTGCTCCTCGCTCTGCGTCAAAAGCGGCCTCTGGCCGGCGATCTCCTCCCGCTCGCCATCGTCGCAGCCGGCGTTGTCGTTGGCTTTCCGTTGCTGACCGCGCTGGCGCTTCAGCACATCACCGCCGCCCACTCCATTGTCTTCATCGGCCTGCTCCCGCTCGCCACCGCCATGTTTGGAGTCTGGCGCGCCGGTGAACGCCCCAAACCGGCGTTCTGGATCTTCTCGGTCATGGGCGCCCTTGCGGTCGCCGGTTTCGCATTCGCACAGAACAGCGACGTGTCGTTGATCGGCGATGCCTTGATGGTGCTTGCCGTCTTGCTGTGCGGGCTCGGCTACGCGGAAGGCGCCGCGCTCTCGCGCCGCCTTGGTGGCTGGCAGGTCATTTCCTGGGCGTTGTTGCTCGCGCTGCCGATCATGGCGGTGCTGACGCTTGTTTCGCTGCCAGGCACATGGTCCGGCATCTCCGTTCCAGCCTGGGCGTCGCTCGCCTATGTCTCGGTTTTCAGCATGCTGGTCGGCTTCGTTTTCTGGTATCGCGGGCTTGCCCTCGGCGGCATTACGGGCGTCAGCCAGCTTCAGTTGTTGCAGCCGTTCTTCGGCCTGCTGCTGGCGGGACTTCTGTTGGGCGAGGCGGTGCCGTTGAGCATGATCGCGGTGACGGTCCTCGTCGTGGCCTGCGTCATCGGGGCAAAACGATTCGCGTAGCGAGTTCCCTGCAAGCCTCTTTGAAGGATCTCGAACCCAACTGCTGAGACCGAACCGAATGGACTGTCCCAACACGGCACATCACAGTCGATTCACGCCAGCGTGAATCCGGACCCTGGAACGATCAGTCCTTCCATGCATTCCCATGCGAGAGGGGATAATCAGTGACCACCCAGGATACCGACGAGATCAGCCTGAATGCGAGGCATTGCCAACGCATGGCTGACGCAACCCGGAACGAGCAGGACAAGCAGCGCTGGCAGACGCTGGCCGACAAATGGCGGCAGATGCTGGCCAATCTTTCCAGGCTGGGGGCCTCCGGGCAGCCGGATGAGCCGCAATCTGGCTAAGTCCCGCCAAGCCAGTCTCGCCCAGGCACGACGACACCCCAGAACAGTCCTTCCTGCCCGTCGGGGTATAAATCACCGCTATTCCGGTATTGGCCTGCCGTTCCGAGCAGGCTGACCACTTTACTGATGGCTCCGGTTCCTGTCCTCATAGCGCAGGCGAATCGGCCTTTGCGCCGCTTCGCGGGGCACAGTCGAAGGCACCATGAATCTGGCGCAGCATATCCACGACGGCGGCCGCAATTATCCGAGCCGGCCGGCGGTCGGCTTTGGGCACCATCTCCTGCATGACTATGCCGCGCTGGCCCAGCGGGTGGCGCGGATCGCCTCCGCCCTGCGGCGCGACTTCCGGCTGATGCCCGGCGACCGCGTCGCCATCGTCTCCAGCAATGTTCCCGAATATATCGAGACGCTCTATGCGATCTGGCATGCCGGCTGTATCGCCGTGCCGGCCAATGCCAAGCTGCATGGCGCCGAACTCGCCTATATCCTCGAACATTCCGGCGCGCGGATCTGCTTTGCCTCGTCCGACCTTGCCTCGGTGATCGACACCCATGCGCCGCGCAACATCGAGCGCATCGTCGTGTTCAACGCCCGCTCCTACGACGCGCTGCTCGCGGCCGACGCGATGCCCGTGACGCCGCGCGAACCGGACGATCTCGCCTGGCTGTTCTACACATCGGGCACCACCGGCCGGCCGAAAGGCGCGATGCTGACGCACAACAATCTGCGGGCGATGAGCCGCGCCTATATGTCGGAAGTGGATCGCATCGGTTACGGCGATCCGATCATTCATGCCGCACCGATGAGCCATGGCTCGGGCCTCTACATGGTGCCCTATATCGAGCATTACGGCGTGAACGTCGTGCCGGAATCCGGCGGCTTCTATGCCGACGAAATCTTCAAGCTGCTCGAGACGTGGCCGCGCAGTTCGATGTTTGCGGCGCCGACCATGGTCAACCGCATGGTCGATCAGCCCGGCGATTGCCCGGTCGAGAATATCCGCACCATCATCTGGGGCGGCGCGCCGATGTATGTCGAAGACACCATCCGCGCGCTGGAGCGCTTCGGGCCGCGCTTTGCGCAGATCTATGGACAAGGCGAAAGCCCGATGACCATCACGCTGCTGTCGCGCAATGACATCGCCTATTCGCGCGATGCCCGCTGGCGCGAGCGGCTCGGCTCGGCCGGCCGGCCGTTCAAGACGATGGATGTCCTCGTCACCGGCGAGGACGGCACCGTTCTGCCGCCCGGTGAAATCGGCGAGATCGTCTGCCGTGGCGAACCGGTGATGGCCGGTTACTGGCGTGACACCGAAGCGAGCGAAGCATCGCTGGCCGGCGGCTATCTGCACACCGGCGATATCGGCACCTTCGATGAGCAGGGCTATCTGTTCCTGAAGGATCGCTCCAAGGATCTGATCATCTCGGGCGGCTCCAACATCTATCCGCGCGAGGTCGAGGAGGTGTTGTTGCGCCATCCCGGCGTGCGCGAAGTGTCGGTGATCGGCCGGCCGGATCGCGAATGGGGCGAGATCGTCGTCGCCTATGTGGTCGGCCATGCCAATGCCGGCGATCTCGACACGCTGTGCCTGAACTGGATCGCGCGCTACAAGCGGCCGCGCGATTACGTGTTCATTCCCTCGTTGCCGAAGAACAATTACGGCAAGGTGCTGAAGCGCGAGCTTCGCGAACTCGATGCCGAGCGCATGCCGGGCAAAGTCTGACCGACGCTGTCAGGCCGGTATCGCATCGGGCCTGGCATTGCCATCGAGCCAGCGCTCGAGAAATGTCGCGAGCCAGTTCTGCATCGAATAATCGAACACCCAGCGATCCTCGAAATGCGCGGCGCGCTGCTTGGCGTTCGGCAACAGCGTGCGTTCGTGTCCGCGGATCACCCAGCGGCACATCATCGCGTGCGTGACCTCGGGATGAAACTGGATGGCATAGGCATGATCGCCCTGCCGGAAGGCCTGCACCGGAAAGGTGTCGCCTTCGGCCAGCAATGTCGTGCCGCGCGGCAGTTCGAAGCCTTCGCGATGCCATTGATAGACGTGATCGGGCCATACCTCGCAGAGATGGCGGCCTGCGTCGGTCGGACGGATCGGGTAATAGCCGACTTCGACATGCCCATCGGCATGTGACTCAACACGGCCGCCGAGATGGCGCGCCAGCATCTGGCCACCGAGGCAGATACCGAGATACGGCTTGTTCTCCTTCAGCGGCACGCCGATCCAGTCGATCTCGCGCTTGATGTAATCGAGATCATCGTTGGCGCTTTGCGGACCGCCGAAGATGATCGCGCCCGCATGTCCTGCCATCGTGTCGGGCAACGGATCACCCATGACCGGCCGGCGGATATCGAGCGGAATGCCTCGCTTGCGAAGCAGCGTGCCGACGCGCCCGGGCGTCGAATTCTCCTGATGCACAACGATGAGAACGGGCAAAGACATCTGCGTGGCGATTACGGCGATTCCCGATAGCAATAATTTCTACAACCTGTCGCGAACTGGCAAGGCGCGATCCGGTAAGGCCGCCATGATAAAACGGACTATCAATGGCGCTGCTGCTGGCGCTTGTCGGCGGCCGCCAGCATGGTCTTGCGCGGCAGGATGCGCGACAGGAATACGATGATCTTGTTGAGGACGCCGGGCACCACCAGCATGCGGCCGGCCATCAGGCCGCGATAGCCCGCCTCGGCCACCTTGTCGGCCGTGACGACGGACGGATCCGGCAGCCCGCGATGGGTCACGCCGGCCCGCGCCTGAAATCCGGTCGGCACCGGCCCGGGGCACAGCGCAGTCACCCGGATGCCGCGGCCTTTC
>JAEYVN010000584.1 GCA_023431725.1 Pseudomonadota bacterium | reverse complement strand
CGAAGGCTGGTACCGGTTACAAGGCGGTGCTGAAAGTGCCGCATGGCTGCGGTGGGTCTGCCACGCTGAAAGTACGCACGCAGATTCCCGAAGGCGTGATCGCGGTGAAGCCGATGATGAAGCCGGGTTGGCAGATCGAAACCGTGAAGGGCCCGTATGGCCGCTCCTATCCGTACTACCACGGCCAGCAACTGCGCGAAGGCGTGAAGGAGATCGTCTGGACTGGTGGCAACCTGCCGGACGATTTCTACGATGAATTTGCGTTTGCGAGTTTCCTTGCCAGCGATCTGCCGGAAGGGCGTCTTTATTTCCCGGTGACGCAGGAATGCGAGAAGGGTGAAGCGCGCTGGACCGAGATCCCGGCGCAGGGCCAGGATTCGCATGCACTAAAGTCGCCGGCCCCGGCTGTCGTCATTCTCGCACAGCATGCCGGACCTGGTTCGGGTGGCGGCGCTGCCGAAACGAAGACCTACAAGGCCGGCTCGATCACGGTCGAAGCACCGTGGTCGCGTGCAACGCCGGGCGGCGCAAAGGTTGCGGGCGGCTACATGAAGCTCACCAACAATGGCAAGGAGCCCGATCGTCTGATCGGCGGTTCGGTGCCGTTCGCCGGCCGTTTTGAAGTGCACGAGATGGCGATGGAAGGCGGCGTGATGAAGATGCGCGAACTGCCGAAGGGCATCGAGATCAAGCCGGGCGAAACGGTCGAGTTGAAACCAGGCGGCTATCACCTGATGTTCCAGGACTTGAAGAGCGGCCTCAAGCAGGGTCAGACCGTGAAGGGTACGCTGGTGTTCGAGAAGGCCGGCAAGGTCGATGTCGAATATTGGGTCGGACCGATCGGCGGCGGTGCACCGTCCGGCAGCGCCGCGGGCGGGCATTCACATCATTGATACGTTGTCATTCCGGGGCGACGTGCCCTTAACCTCCCCCTGAACGGGGGAGGGAGTCGACGGCGGCTACCCCCTCGTAAACACGCACCGCACGAAATCGCGATACAGCAGCACCTGCTTTGGCGGGATCATCGGGTCGCGCAAGGCGCGTGACAGCATCAGCGCGCCTTCGATCAACGTCGCCGCCATGTCGGCGAGCGCATCGAGATCGACGTCATCGCGCGGCGGATATTTCCGCGCGATGACCTCGAAGCGTTCGCGAAAACGGCGCCGCCAGCGCAGGATGCCCTCGGCGTTGAGATCGCGGACATCGCGATTGAACAGCTGGTCCTGATAGACGAACGAGGCGGCAAGGCAGCCGGGGTGCGCTTCGGTCATGTTCGCCATCATTTCGGCGAACAATTTCAGGCCGACCAGGAAGCCGTGCAGCGGGTCTTCGTTCAGTTCGTCGCCGCGTCTGAACAGTTCGTCCAGCACCTGCTGGTCGTGTTCGAGGTAGCGCAGCAACAGCGCCTTGGCGAGATCGCCCTTGTCCTTGAAGTGATAGAAGAATCCGCTCTTGGTGATGCCGGCGGCGGCGATCAGTTCCTCGATCGAGGTGCCGGCGAAGCCCTTCGCAAGAACAGACCCTTCCGCCAGCGCAAGCAGCTTCTCGCGCGTGTCCTAGCCACTGCGGGTCTGTGCCTTTTCAAGCATGGGCCAGTATACCACGGGTCAAGTTTCCTGACTTGCGCTTGTCGCTGGTGCGCAGCCGTGGAGGTCGCCAATGGGGCAACGGACGGATTTTAAAGGGATTTTTGATTTGGCGGATGCGCTGTACCGCTATCCCGCTAGGCTGCCGCTTGAAGTTCGCTAGTGTCCGCGCCGATTCAATGGCTCACGACAGCATCCACACCGCGTTGGGCGCGAGCCTCCGTTTCGAAGACATTTTGAGGGAGCTTCTGATGGCGAAGTACCGCTCGCACCTGCCGCAACTAGGAGAGCTCGCGTTTCTGAGGGATAGCGGCCTCGAGACCACACTGATGTTCAACGAGGGACTGGACCTGCCTCTGAATGCTGCCTTCACGCTGCATGCGACTTCCGCCGGCGAAAAGCATCTGCGTGATTACTACGTTCGCCATATTGCAATCGCACGCGCGCAGAAGACCGGCTTTGTGCTCGAGAGTGCGACATGGCGCGCCAGCCCCGATTGGGGAGCGAAGCTTGGATATTCATTGGGTGAGCTGACGAAATTCAACCGCGACAGCATCGCCCTGATGACGTCATTGCGCGATGAGTTCGAGACGCCGCAGATGCCGATGCCGATCAGCGGCAATATCGGGCCACGCGGCGATGGCTATTTTCCGGAACAGCAAATGACCAGCGACGAAGCGCAGCGCTATCACGCGTTTCAGGCCGAGATTTTTGCCGACACCGAAGCCGATCTCATCAGTGCGTTCACGATGACGCATGCCGGCGAAGCGATCGGCATCGTGCGCGCGGCTGTATCGGTCGGCATGCCGGTGGTGATTTCGTTCACGACCGAAACCGATGGGCGGCTACCGAGTGGCGAGACGATGCGCGATGCCATCGAAAGGACGGATGACGAGACGTCGGGCGCGCCGGCCTATTACATGATCAATTGCGCGCATCCGGTGCATTTCGCAGACGCGCTGGCCAATAACGAAGCCTGGGTGAAGCGCGTGCGCGGCATCCGGGCGAATTCATCGATGCGCAGTCATGCGGAGCTCGACAATTCACCCGATCTGGACACCGGCGACCCAATCGATCTCGGTCGCCGCTACGCGCAGCTGCGGGGAATTCTCGGAACGCGCTTCAACGTCATGGGCGGATGCTGCGGCACCGATCATCGGCATGTGGAAGCCATCGCCGAAGCCTGCCTGCCGTGTCGCGCGGCGGCCTGATCTGCATTTGCAAAAGGCCGTGCAACAAACAAAAAGCCCGGCTGGCCGGCCGGGCTTGGTACTTCATATTTCCGTCAGAGCAATCTTGCGATTGCCCCAAGCCGTTAGCGAACCTTCAGATTCTCAGCCGACTCGCGGCCGCGATTGGCCACGATTTCGTATTCGATCTGCTGGCCTTCGTTCAGACCCGTGAGGCCTGCACGCTGCACTGCAGAAATGTGCACGAACACGTCTTTGCCGCCGCCTTGCGGCTGGATGAAACCAAAACCTTTGGTCGCATTGAACCACTTAACCGTACCTGTAGCCACTGTATTCCCCTTAAAACGAGATATCCGCCGACACGAGCCGTCCAGCAGACATCTCGCAGGCAAACGCGTTCTTACTCGAAAATCGGGAAAATTTCCACACTTCATTGTCGAACGAGATTGGCGAACGGGGCGACGACCTCGCCGCCCCGCTGCACTTCAAGCGCGTCCTATGACACGCTTTGCATCGCGCCAGCCGCGCAGGGATGTCCAAAGACCGCGGTCGAGCCGGAAGCGATCGATGGGTGCTGACGAATTGAGCGCGCGAATGCGGCACAAGCCGACACCGGTCCACTGGAAGCCGCATTTTTCCAAAATGCGGCGGGACGACGGATTGGTGACGCGCGCACCGGCCTGGAGCGCTTCGTGCTCAAGCTCGGTGAAGGCAAAGTCGATCAGCGCGCGTACGGCTTCGGTGCCATAGCCCTGACGCCAATGCGCCACGCCGAGCCAATAGCCGATCTCGGGGACCGTATCGTCGGTTGCTGCAATGCCGCATGTGCCGAGAGGCGTGCCGTCATGCAGGGTAATGAGGAAATTGATTTCACCCTTTGGCAAATTCGACGCGGCAATGAAGTCCTCGGCATCGGCATGTGCGTAAGGGTGCGGGATGCGTCGCGTGTTCTCCGCGATGCGTTTGTCGTTGGCGAGCGCGGCTACGTGTTTAGCGTCATCGAGTGTCGGCGCGCGCAGGATCAGCCGTTCGGTCTCGAGGACGGGGATACTGTCCTCTCTGTAGCTTTGGGTCCGCAGTTCCAGGCAGGTCATGGTCAGGCTCCTTTGAAAAAAAAGCGAGGGGGAGACGGTTCACCCGTCTCCCCCTCGCGTTTGGAGCCCTGATGGGCCGCCGGGTTCGACTGGTGAACCGGCGCCCTCATGTGAGAATTCGCCGTCTATTCTGCTGCCGCAGCCTCCGCCATCGGTACTACCGATACGTACGTGCGGCCTTTGCCTTTGGTTTTGAATTCGATGCGTCCGGCCGTCAGGGCGAACAGCGTATGGTCCTTGCCGATGCCGACGTTGACGCCCGGATGCCACACGGTGCCGCGCTGACGCGCAATGATATTGCCCGGAATGGCGACCTGGCCGCCGAACAGCTTGATGCCGAGGCGGCGACCCATCGAGTCGCGGCCGTTACGGGATGAACCGCCTGCTTTTTTGTGAGCCATGGCTCAAAGATCCTTCGTTCGAAAGACGTATAACCCGATTCCGCTAGGGAATCATCTCAACTTTTCGCTCAGCTGCCCTATCCTGAAGATCAGGATGCGGAGGCTTCGCTCTCCGCCGGCGTTTCAGCCTTTGGCTTGCGCACGTGCTTGCCCTTGGCGGCCTTGCTCGGCTTGGCCCCGCCGGTCAGGATCTCGCTGATCCGGACCACGGTATAGTCCTGCCGATGGCCGCG
>JAEYVN010000547.1 GCA_023431725.1 Pseudomonadota bacterium | reverse complement strand
ACACTACTCTTTGCCCCGGATGGAGCGGAGATGTGGTGCCGGCCTTGTCATATCGAACAGCATTGATCGTCGGAGCGGGAGCGGGGTTGAGCGCGTCGCTTGCTCGCTTGCTTACAAAGTCCGGTTTGACCGTAGCCCTGGCCTCGCGATCGACCGCTGATCTTGCGCCGCTGGCCGAGGAGACGGGCGCCAAGCTCTTTACCTGTGACGCGTCTGAAGAGACACAGGTCAGCAAATTGTTTGCGGACGTCGATGCAAGCGTCGGCGCTCCGGACTTCGTTGTGTACAATCCCAGTTTCCGAACGCGGGGTCCGTTTATCGAGATTGTGCCAAGTGACGTGCAGAAGGCCTTTGCGATATCGGCCTTCGGTGCTTTTCTGGTCGCGCAACAGGCGGCGCGACGGATGCTGCTGAACAATCACGGCGCAATTTTCTTCACCGGTGCATCGGCTGGCGTGAAGGGCTTTCCGAAGTCCGCACCGTTCGCAATGGCGAAGTTCGCCTTGCGTGGGTTGTCGCAAAGTCTTGCCCGCGAATTGCAGCCGCAAGGCATCCATATCGCGCATTTCGTCATCGACGGTGGCATTCGTTCTGCCAGTCGCCCCGTGCCGGATGGCAAGCCGGATTCGCTGCTTGATCCGGATGCGATCGCGCAGACCTATCTCGACGTGCTTCGTCAGCCGCGCAGCGCCTGGTCCTCGGAGATCGAAATGCGCCCCTGGACGGAGACATTCTGAGGGCGATCGACATCGATCACCATGCCATCTACGGCACAATCGAATTCGACCTCGGCGATATGCGAGAGCATGTCGCTGCTCATATGTGTCAGTACGACGCGCTTGGCGGCGATACGCGGCAAGTGTTCGCGCAGGACGGCGTATGACAAATGTGCCTTGGTCGTTCTCTCAAAAGTATAGCATTCGCAGATGAAGAGGTCGGCGTTGCGCGCGGCATCGACCAGCGTTTCGGTCCATTCGGTGTCGCCGGAGAAACAGAGAATCTGATTGTCGACCTCGATCCGGTAAGCCAGGCATGGGCCTGCGCGGTCGTCGTGGACGACCGGGAACGCCATCACGGTCATGCCGAGCAGGGAGGTTGGTTTGCCGATTTCGACTTCGTGCAATGACAGTTCAAATGGCAGCGTGCGTTCGCCTGGAAACGCGAGCGACACGGTCCGTTCGAGCCAGCCTTTCAGTCCCGGCGGTCCGACGAGCAGCAATGGTCGCTTTCGTTTGGCGTTGAACTGCGCGTCCAGCAGGAAGAACGGTATGCCGCCAAAATGATCGGCGTGAAAATGCGTGAAGAAAATCGCATCGATCGTGTTGCTGTCGATGCCCATTCGCTTCATGCCGACGACGGAGGTTGCTCCGCAATCCAGAAGGAATGATGTGTTGATGGCCGTCACGTGGATGCAGGTGTTGAAGCGTCCTCCCGATCCGAAGGCATCGCCGCAGCCGATGAATTGGACTTTCATGATGACCACCTTCCACCTGTCACGGATGTCCACGCCTGGCAAGATCGGCGCTCACATCTGCAATATAGAGGTCCTTGCGGCAGGCGACACGCATCTCGACGCTGAAGAAGGCGCGCATCGTGAGAAGCGCAATGAAGATGCCGAGGATCAATGCCGCATATGCCGGCAAGGCATGGGGCGACATGCTGGGAATGCCGTAAAGTACAAGCGCATCGTTGCCGCCGGGTAGCAAAGCGGTGCCGAGGCCCATCAGTGTGCCGCCGATGATATTGCGTGACCATGACCAGCGCGGCCGCCAGTCGATGCGGAAGCTTCCCCGCTGCCAGGTGGACAGCAGCATGCCGAACAATACGGCGCCGAGAACGATCCAGCGGCCGTAAGGCGGCGGAGGCCGCGTGCCGAAATTGCCTTCGATCACCTGTTGCAGCGTCGTGGTGTATCCGGGCGATCCGAACAGCAGAAAGATGGCGCCGCTCGCAATACCGATCAGCAAAGCCGATGTCGAAAGGCGGTACTGCGGGGCCAGCACAAGCTTGCGCAGCGTGGCGCCGGTCGGTCTTGTCCGCCAAAGCCGGATCAATTCATAGGTGCCCCAGAGAAACAGGACTGCTCCGACATAAGGTGCGTAGACCAGCAGATCCGGCACGCGGCCCGGAGCTGCGGCCGGGCGTGCCACGACATGCATTCCGACAAGACCGACGAAGATCAGAATGCCCAGTGCGAAGCCCATCACCGTCAACATCATTCCGACTTCGCCATCGACCATGCGCGCCATCGTGGAATAGGCGCACGCACCGTTGATCCCAGCGCCGATGCCGAAGAGAAGGCCGCCGAAGACGGCAGTGAATGTCAGTTGCCATCCACTGATGCCCTGCGCTGTCTGCGGTACCAGAAGAAAGACGGGAATGGTGATGGCGAATACCCACACCGCCGATTTCACGATGCTGGCCAGCATGTGGCCGGTCTTTGAATGCGTGATCTCGGCGACGGCGCGGACTGTGCAGACACTCGCGCGATGGGCAGCAAAACCGAGGATGCTGGCGAGGACGCAAGAGACGAGCAGCGCAAGCATGGACTTTTGGTTCCCGACGACGGGTGACCTGAACTTATCTGCCTAGCAGGACAATGGCGATGCGGAACAGTCCAGCAAGGCCGAGAGAACCGCTCTAATCCAGCCAATGAGGTGTTGGTATTATAATCCCGAAACGGCTGCGCTATCCATCTTGAGATATTTGCTTATTTTTGCAGCCCGCGGACCTAGCGTATTTTTTGCGCGTATAAATCTATGATTTTAAAAAGCAAATTCTGAAACTGGTGGTTTGCTGAATTTTCCCCCGTAAACAGAAGAGCGTGATATAATAGCCACGCTAAATGCAAAACAGGGCCAGAAAGTCGGCATTGGCCTTGCGCAGGTAGGGGCGAACCTGTCGCGCAGGATGGAGTCGAGCGTGTTAAAATCTCACAAGTTCACGTTGGGGCAAACGGTGCGGTATACCGCCGGTCCGCTCAATCGAGCGACTGCGGACGGAACCTATAAGGTCGTCAAACTTCTTCCGCCCGAGGGCGATGAATATCAATACCGTATCCGCAATAATGAAGAAGCGTTCGAGCGCGTGGCCAGAGAAAGCCAGCTCGATCGCCACCGCTGAATTTGACGTGCCGTTGTCCAGTTAGGCGCGGTTGATCCGCGCTCGCAGATCGGCCCAGCCTTCCTGGACACGCACCTTCAGTCCGTTCCAGTTGCTTTCGACCACGTCCCAATTCACCATTGGGCGGTTCTCGGACGCACGTGCACCGGTGGCGACCGTCGAGGTTGTCATGCTGTCGTGGTAATATGCGCCCGCAGCCAACAGGACGGCACCCAGAAGCATTCCCAGTATCAGTCGCATTGGCATCCTCCTGTCCGCGTCGCCCAATCGAACGTATGGCCACGAAATTTGTTCCGTACCCTCAAGCGGACATACGCAAGTGTTGCGCTAAAGGCGCGTTGACCGCGCTCTCGGACGTGTCGGCGCTTAATGCTCTTGCCAAGTTCGCCTAGGCAGGGTCTTGCTTTGGCCGATTTTAGGGCGTCCAATCCTGGCCTTCGGCAGATGGGGCGGAAATGCCGGGACTACTCACTATGACGAATGTGACATCGCTGTCTTTGTGGGCGATCGGCGCCGCTTTGCTTGTCGTGATCGTGCTGGCCGGGATCGCGTTGGCGCGTGTCGGCTCGCGGCAGCTCTTTGGCTTTTTTGCGCAGGTCACAGCGTCTCTTCTGCTCGTCGGAATCGGCTGGCTGTACTTGGAGCGGCTGGACGCGCAGGATCGCGCCGAACATCGCCGCATGATCGAAGCGCGGCTGACCGCATTGACGACGCAGGCGCTTCTGCCGAATTCCATTCTCGCCTGCGTTGAAAACGACGCCGGGGACGCCGTCGCCGAGTCGTGCGAGAAAGCGCTTTACGGAAGCCCCGAGCAGGTTGCGGCTGCGCTGAGTTATGTTGGCAATCGTATCGATATCCTGCGCGAGATCGCGGCCGTCGCCGAACCCGGTGACGACGATTATGCGCGGGTGCGCGCGTCCCTGGCGCGCAGCATCGAGAAAGATCGCTTCGGCCTCGCGGCGCAGGTCTTGCAGGGGCGCGACAATTGCTCGCCAGACTCCTGTTATGTCTTTGCGCTGGTGCAGCGCCGCGATCAGCTCGTCGCCAATATGAGCGAGCGCGTCTACGACGCGAAGATAGTTCGCTATGCATCGGGATGGGGCGAAAAGCAGCCATCGGGGCCCACGCTGGCCTCGCAATCCCAATCCGTGCCGACCGGCAAGCCGGTCGATATCGATTTCCCGTCGGCGGCGTCGATCCCGCCCATCAGCATCATGTCGAACGAGCCAGGTCGCCCAGGTCAGAACGGCATGGATTCAACCACGGTGAAGCCGGAGCCGAGGCCTGAGCCGCGAGCGGCAGAGGCAAAGCCGGAGCAACCGCGTGAGCGGACGCCCGCGCAGCAGCCGCAGCCAAAGCGCGCCGCAGCACCCAAGGCTACTCCAAAGCAACAGCAGGC
>JAEYVN010000520.1 GCA_023431725.1 Pseudomonadota bacterium | reverse complement strand
GATCAGGGCGGCGATCAACGGCGGCAGCACACGTCCGATCCGCGGATAGATCGACAGCGCCACGAAAGTCGCCACCATCGGCGCCGCGATCCAGAAGCCGTCCCGGAGCGCATAGATGAGATCAAGGCCGAAGCGCAGGAACACGCCCGCCACCATCGCCATCACGATCGGCATCGGCACGGTCTGCATCGCGCGGCGGACCCAGCCGGAGAGACCCAGCAGCAGCATCAGAAGGCCGGTGGCAATGAAGGCGCCGATCGCCTCCGGAAAGCTGACATGCGCCAGCGCCGGACCGACCAGCACCGTACCGGGGATCGTCCAGAAGAATGAGAGCGGCTGCCGGTAGAGCAGCGAGAAGACGATGGTGATCAGGCCGTTGATGAAGAAGCCGGCGAAGATCCACGACGCCAGATCGGACGGCGTCAGTCCGGCGCGCGAGCCCATCGACAACACGATGGCAACCGGCGCCGACGACGCGAAGAGAAACGCCACCACCGCATTGGCGGCATAGACCAGACCGAAATCGGCCCACGGATTCTTTGGCAACGGCAGAACAGGCTTTTCGAGCGACATCCGTTTCATACCGCCCGAAAGATGTCGATCACGCGCTCATCTTCGCCATCAGCGAATCCGAGAGTTCGAAATTCGCATAGACATTCTGCACGTCGTCGCTTTCTTCCAGCACCTCGATCATGCGCAGCAGCTTCTCGCCCTGTTCGTCATCGACCGACAGCGTGTTCTGCGGCTTCCAGATCAGCGCCGACTTGCGCGGTTCGCCGAACCTGGCTTCCAGCGCTTTCGACACCTCGGCCAGCGCATCCTGCGCGGTGTAGATTTCATGGCCGTTCTCGCCGGACACCACATCGTCGGCACCGGCATCGATGGCCGCTTCCAGCATCGCATCGGCGCTCGCGACATCGGCGTTGAATTCGACAATTCCGACATGATCGAACATGAAGGACACGGCGCCGGTTTCGGCCATGTTGCCGCCGTTCTTGGTGAAGGCGGAACGGACATCGCCAGCGGTGCGGTTGCGGTTATCGGTCAGCACCTCGACGATGATGGCGACGCCGCCGGGACCATAGCCCTCGTAACGCACCTCGTCGTAGTTCTCCGAGTCGCCGCCCTGGCTCTTCTTGATGGCGCGCTCGATATTGTCCTTCGGCATGTTTTCCGCGCGGGCGGCGATGATCGCGGCACGCAGGCGCGGATTAAACTCGGGGTCCGGCATGCCCATTTTCGCGGCGACCGTGATTTCACGGCCGAGCTTGGAAAACAGCTTGGCGCGCAGCTTATCCTGCCGCCCCTTGCGGTGCATGATGTTCTTGAATTGGGAATGGCCTGCCATGTTCCGGAACCGAACGATTCAATGAGTTTTCGCGCGGGGTTATAGGCGAGGCGCGGACAAAAATCCAGAATGCGAACGGCCCGCCTCAGAGCATGATGCCGAAAAGTGCGAAGCGGTTTTCGGACGACATCATGCTCTCATGTATGAGAATCGATCACGTTCATGATTTTGGATCGAATCGATCCAAAATCATCGTGATCTAGAGCATTTCAGGCTTGAAATAGCGCCGGTAGCTGACCTCCTTGCCGGAAATCATGAACCGGCCATCGCCCCGGTAATGGACGGTGCGCGGGAAGCGCGGGCGCTCGGCCACATGGGCCTTCACCACCTCCCAGACGAAAAGGTTGTACTTGCTGATCAGCTTGGCATCGGCCAGCCGGCATTCGAAACTGGCATAGCATTCCTTGATCAGCGGCGCCTTGACCTCGGTGCCCGCCTCGGCCGTCAGGCCGAACTGGGTGAACTTGTCGGTGTCCGCACCCGATGAATTGCCGATGCCGATTACCGTGCGGATCAGATCCTGCGTCGGAAGGTTGATGACGCATTCGCGGCTGCGCCGGACCATCTCGAAGCTGTGGTTGTCCTGCCAGATGTAGCAGCCGATCAGTGACGGCGAGAATTCCATGATCATGTGCCAGCCCATGGTCATGATGTTGTTCTGGCCCTTCCAGTGCGAGGAGACCAGCACGATCGGTCCGGGCTCGATGAAGCGGCGGACATCGGAGACGGGAAAATCGGCCTTGCGGAAGGTTTTCATCCCGCTCTAACGCGGCAGGGACAGCTTCGATCCGGAACAACGCGGACGAACGATCAGGGCCGATCGCTGCCCGTCGCCTCGTCACCCAGCCAGGTATCGTTTTCCATCACGACCCTGCAGGGTTCAGCCGGCTTGTGCCGCTCGCGGCAGCCCTCGAGCACGGCCTTGCGGGCCGCTTCAATCGAGGCGGCCCCGTATTGGGTGGAGTAGGATTTTCCGTCCGGCGTCTGCGCAATGGCCTTGTAGGTCGGCGCGGCGAGATAGCGCTCCATGAAGCCACGGCTGCGATCCTGCATCTTCATCTGCTTCATCAGTTCGGCGATGCGCTCGCGCTTCGGCGCCGGCAGATTGTGGAAGCGCAGAAAGGCGTCCATCTCCATCAGCCATTGCAGACGGCCCGATGCCGCAGCGAACAGGGTGTGGCCGTCCGCGCCGAACTTCTCGAACGACACGAGCTTCACATCACCGCCGCCATCGAGAAAAGCACTCTGCAGCCGATCGACCAGCATAGGACCGAAGAAGCTGTCGTTCTTCGCGTAGATCCAAAGGTTCGGGACGCGGCTGGTCTGTCCGTATGTCTTGTAGGCGTTCACCAGCACATCCTCTTTCGGGCAATCCGGCATACGCAGCCCGCCGGAAATGCTGATGACGCCGCGCAGGTTCTTCGGATTGCGCGCGCCGAATGCCACCACCGCGGCGCCGCCGGCCGATACGCCGATGGCGATCGCGCGATCCGGATCCGCATCGGGCCGCTTCGACACCACATTCAGCGTCGCCTGCAGATCATCCGCATCGGCGCCGAGCCGGTCGGCGAAGGTCGTCGTCGTGCAACTGACCGGAGCCGCCATCGGGCCGTCGGATTGTCCGAAGCCGCGTCGCATCACCACCACCGCAAGATAGCCACGCCGGGCAAGATCACGCGCCACGCCGGTATAATGCGCTGCACGGCTTTCCAGCATGTCGCCGAGATTGGATGACTTGCCATGCGTGATCAGCGCGATCGGCAGCTTGTCGGCGGCATCGGCCAGTTTTACGACAAGGCCTTCGAGCCGCACCGACCGATTGTCGATGCTGGCGCGGAAGAATGTCCGCTCGACGATGAATTCGTCCGGCTTCGGTTGCGTCGGCGACTGCGCCTGCACCGCAGTGGGGGCTGCCAGCCATGCGCCAAGAATTACGGCGCCAAGAACGACAAGCATTCCGGCGACACGCCGCACAGCGGCTACCGACAGCGGACGATCAAGGCTATCGCTTCGCATGAATACACACCCGACAAGAGCCCTGTGACGATAGCCGGTCTCCCGGCCCGCGGCCAGCACGCTCCGATGACAACACTGTGCGGTGAAATTTCGACTTACGTCTCAATCCAGAAGTGCGGCAAGGCTTCTTCCAATCGTGCACCGAGCCGCACCGCGGCGACACGTGTTGCAAGCCCCGTGGCATCGTCGGTTTCGACGGCAATCCCGCATAAGGTTGCCGGGCCGGTCGCAGCCTCGAACTTCGTCGACGGAATGCGGCGCAGGAAGCGCGAGAGCGGCTCGTCCTTCACCATGCCGATCACAGAGTCGTAATCGCCGGTCATACCGGAATCGGTCTGATAGGCGGTTCCGCCGGGCAGCACCTGATGATCGCTGGTCGGCACATGCGTATGCGTGCCGACCACGAGGCTAACGCGGCCGTCGAGGAAATGCCCCATCGCCTGCTTCTCGCTGGTCACCTCGGCATGGAAATCGACGATGATCGCATCGGCATCGCGCTTCAATGCGCACATGTCCAGTTCTCTGTCGATCGCAGTGAAAGGATCGTCGAGCGGATCGAGGAAGATGCGGCCCATCGCATTGATGACGAGTACGCGCGCGCCGTTCTTGGCGTCGATCATGGCCGCGCCGCGACCGGGCGTGCCTTTCGGATAGTTGAGCGGACGCACGAGGCGCGGGCTGCGCTCGATGAACACGAGGGCTTCGCGCTGATCCCAGGCATGATTGCCGAGCGTGACCACATCGACGCCATTGTCGATGAATTCACGGAATATGCTTTCTGTGATGCCGAAGCCGCCGGCGGAATTCTCGCCATTGAGGACGACGAGATCGAGCTTCCAGTCCGAAATGAGACCAGGCAGCCGCTGATTGACGATGGCGCGCCCCGACCGGCCGACCACGTCACCGATAAACAGAATCCGCAAATATCAACTCCGGAAATCGATTGTCTCGTTTTCCGTTAGCACAAGGTCGAGCCTTGCGTCGAACGCCGTCGCCGGCACGCGCTCGATCTCCTGTGCGGCAAAGGCGAGGCCGATCGTGGTTACGGCTTTCTTTCCGCGGATTCGCGTTATGGTCATATCGTAATAGCCGGCGCCATAGCCGATGCGGTGACCGTTGCGATCGAAGGCTGCCAGCGGCACCAGCATGATGTCGGGAAACACCTCGGGCGCTTCCGGCTTCGGTTCGCGGATGCCCCACACGCCCGCCGCCATCTCGTCGCCGAACGCCCAGGCGCGCATGATCAGCGGATTGCCGCGCTTGGGGGTCACCGGCAGGGCAAGCTTGGCGCCCGCATCGGCCAGCTTGCGCAGCAGCGGCACCGGATTGAATTCGCTCTTCATCGGCGAATAGCCGGAGACAATGGCACCCGCCGCAACCGCGACCGGAAACGGCCGTTGCAACACGGTCTCGACGGCCGCCGCCCGTTCGGAGGCCGGAATGGCATCGCGGCGCGCGAGGGCGGATTGGCGCAGGGCGGCTTTGTCGGTGGTCTGCTGCATCAAAGCACTCTTCGTCATGCCCGCACTTGTTGCGGGCATCCATGTCTTTGCTGACCCTAAAGACGTGGATGGCCGGGACAAGCCCGGCCATGATCACAACCAAAATGAAATCGAGAGTGCGGAGCCACGATGGCCGTCGGAATTTTCGACCCCGGGAACCTACAAAAGTAGGTGGGCGCCATATAACCGGATCCACGGACCCGGCCAGGGACAGCTCCCTTAAGGATCGTAAGGCCCCGGGAGTATGATGTTTCCAGTCGCACCCCGCAGCCCCGCTTGGGCAATGTAGTGCGACAGCCGCCCGACCGCCAGCATCCGTTTTGGTTTATCGGCGCTACGCACATGATCGTCACGATCATCACCGGCATCACGGCGACGCGCGGCTAGCCCAGTGCCACGCCGGTGTCGGTATTCACCGACTGATTGATCTGCCGCGTGATCTCCTCGATGCGTTCCGACGCAGCATTGAGCGCGGCGACAATGGCGGCCTGCGCCTGCTGCGCACGATCGGCCGAGGTCAGGCGTGCATCCTGCAGACCAGCGACCTCCTCCTCAAGCCGGCGGATACGCTGGTTGCTTTCGGCAAGTTCATCGGCCACCGTCAACGCCGCCATCACCGTCAGGCGCTGGTCGCCGATCTCACCATGCGCATTGCGCAATTGCTCGATGCGATCGTCGATCTGCTGCGCCAGCGACAGGACGTGGTCCTCCTGCCCGTCTTCGCAGCCCATCCGGTATTGCCGGCTATTGATCGTTACATTTACCTGAGCCATGGCGTTGCCTTAAAGCTGCACGCGTCAGCGATCATGCTCATCGAGCAGGGTCTTGATGGTGTTCATCGCGACATCGATTCTGCGCGACACCTCGCGATTGGTATCCGCCAGTCGCCGCGCCTGTGCCGCCGTGTCGTCGAGTTCCGACGCCAGTCGGGCGCGGTCGGTGCCCAAAGCGTGGATTTGCGCGACCAGCGACCCGCTGCCCGTTTCCGCGTCACGCTTGCGCGTCACTGCTGCCTGCAACGCGTCCAGTGCCTGAGTCAGCCTGCGGGCCGCCGCATCCATCGCGCTGGTATCGTTCATGGACGCCTTCCACTCATCAAAAACTCTTTCAACACAAGGCGTTAAGACCCCAAGCCTAAATTCCCGCTTCAACCCCGTCAACGCTAGCACGCCGTCGTCCCCAATCAATCCTGCGATTTGTGCAAAGGATGACCGTATTGCGTTGCCGCACTGGACTCATGCGGCTGCCTGCGTGATATGTCCGCGCAACCATCCTGATCGCCAGATCCGCGGCGAATTCGCCGCCCAACCGGAAAAAATCGCAGATGTCGCGCGCAGAACATGATCGCATGGCCAACGCTATCCGTGCGCTGGCCATGGACGCCGTGGAACAGGCCAAGTCCGGCCATCCCGGATTACCGATGGGCGCGGCCGACATCGCCACCGTGCTGTTCTCGCAGTTCCTGAAATTCGATCCGTCCGATCCGAAGTGGCCGGACCGCGACCGCTTCGTGCTGTCCGCCGGTCACGGCTCGATGCTGGTCTATGCGCTGCTGCATCTGACCGGCTACAAGGACATGACGATCGAGCAGCTGAAGAATTTCCGCAAGCTCAACTCGCTGACCCCGGGCCATCCGGAAAACTTCATCCCCCCGGGCGTCGAGACCACCACCGGTCCGCTCGGTCAGGGCATCGCCAATGCCGTCGGCATGGCGATTGCGGAACGCCACCTCGCCGCGACCTTCGGCGATGTGGTGAATCACCGCACCTATGTTCTCTGCTCGGACGGCGATCTGATGGAGGGCATCAGCCAGGAAGCGATCGCGCTCGCCGGCCATCTCAAGCTCAACCGCCTGATCGTGCTGTTCGACGACAACGGCATCACCATCGACGGCAAGCTGTCGCTGTCGGACTCGGTCCATCAGGTGAAGCGCTTCGAAGCCGCCGGCTGGATCGCCGAGCGCATCGACGGCCATGATCCGCAGGCGATTGCGGCAGCCATCGCGAAAGCGCAGAACGCCGATCGCCCGACCATGATCGCCTGCAAGACCACCATCGGCTATGGCGCGCCGAACAAGGCCGGCAGCGAGAAGTCGCACGGCTCGCCGCTCGGCGCCGACGAGATCGCCGGCACCCGCAAGGCGCTCGGCTGGGATCACGCACCGTTCCATGTGCCGGCCGACATTCTCACGCTGTGGCGTGACGCTGGACAGCGCTCGCAGGATCTCCGCAAGGCCTGGGACAAGAAGCTGTCCGGCCTCGCCCCCGAGGTGAAGGCCGAATTCGAACGCCGCCTGTCCGGTGAATTGCCGAAGGCGCTGGCCGACGCCGTGAAGAGCGTGAAGGAAACGCTCGACAAGGCGCCGAAGGACGTCGCCACGCGCTCCTCGTCCGAATTCGCGCTGGAGAGCCTGTGCGCCGCGGTGCCGGAAATGATCGGCGGTTCGGCCGATCTCACCGGCTCCAACAACACCCGCACGAAATCGATGAA
>JAEYVN010000175.1 GCA_023431725.1 Pseudomonadota bacterium | reverse complement strand
GCGGTTTTCTTCGCATTCTTCAGGGTCTGGGCGAGATCGTGCTGCAGCATGATGCGGGTCTGCGCATCCACGGCCGAGAACGGCTCGTCGAGCAGCAGCACCGACGGATCGACCGCCAGCGTGCGTGCCAGGGCCGCGCGCTGGCGCATGCCACCCGATAATTGATGGGGATAACGTTCGGCGAATTCGCCGAGCTTGAAGGCGTTCAGGAGTTCGCGCGCCTTTTGCCGGCTCTTGGCCTTGTCGAGTTTGCGGATCTCGGCGCCGAGCATCACGTTCTGTTCGATCGTGCGCCAGGGCAGCAGCAGATCCTTCTGCAGCATGAAGGCGACATGCGCATTCGGTCCTTCGACCCGCTCGCCGTCGACATAAGCCTCGCCGACACTCGGTGCATAAAGTCCTGCTCCGATATTGAGCAGAGTGCTTTTGCCGCAGCCACTGGGCCCGATCAGGGACACCACCTCGCCGTCGTCGAGCGCGATGTCCACATCCTCGATGGCAGTAATGACGCTGCCTTTAGCGCCGGCGAAGCGCATGGTGACTTTGCGATATTCAAGACGTTTCATGCGACGCCCACAGCAACATTCGGACCACTTTCTGATAGATTCTTGGGCGAACGCCCAAGTAGCATCTGACGAGACTGAAGAGTATAGTAAGAGGAATTCCAACCTGTCACGTCTTTCGACGTGCGGCACGTTTTCTCGACCACCCGTGCGGTGGTTCTGACGTTCCGGTCGCCCGCGCGGCGATCTCTCCATCGGGACGTCAGAACCAAAACCGCACTGGAATCAAAGGCTGCTGGTGTCCTTTTGTCTCTGACGCTCGTATGAGAGTTTGCGGCCAAGGGATACGAGCGTCGGAAACAGGACACCAGAGGGGACTTTTATGATTGGGTTGAAGCGTTCTTCCACAACAAGACGGGTTGCTCTTGCAACACTCGCCGCCGTGTTCGCGGCTGGTCTCTCACTGCCGAATGCTGCAGCGCAAGAAAAGGTCACCTACCTGTTTCCGGCGCCGCCGATCCTTCCGGCCTTTGCGCCTCTGCAACTTGCCAAGGGCAAGGGTTACTTCAAGGAGGAAGGCCTCGACGTCGATTTCCAGGTGGCGCGTGGCGGCGTTGAAGTCGCCAAGCAGGTCGGCGCCGGCAACGCGCAGATCGGCGGCATCGTCGGTGACGGCCCGATCATGGTGCGCGGCAACGGCGTGCCGGTGAAGATCGTCGCCATGTTCGGCGGCAAGGGCTTCATGCAGACCGTGGTGCGCGACGATTCCGGCATCACCAAGCCGGCCGATCTGAAGGGCAAGACGATCACGGTGCTGTCCTATCAGGACACGACGTTCTATGCCCTGCTGGGTCTGCTCGCCAGCGTTGGTCTGACGCAGAACGACGTGAACATCCAGGCCGCCGGTCCGACCGGCGTGTGGGAATCGGTTGCGACCGGCAAGTCGGTCGGCATGGCCGGTGTTCCGGACTGGATCGCGCTCGTTGAAACGACCGGCACCAAGATCAAGGTCATCCCGACCGATCAGTTCTTCCCGCATCTGGCGCAGGGCATCGCGGTGTCCGACAAGATGATCAAGGACAACCCGCAGATGATCGAGAAATTCGTGCGCGCGGCGATGCGCGGCATGAAGGACGTCATGGACAATCCCGACAAGGCGGCCGAGGACTTCGTCAAGTTCGTTCCCGAATGGAAGGGCAAGGAAGGTGTCGTGAAGTCGGCGCTGAACTATTACAAGAATCTGGTCTATGTCGATCAGAAGAAGCTCGGCGAGGTCAATGCAGATCGCCTGAGCAAGCTGCAGGACTTCTATCTCGAAAAGGGCGTCATCCAGAAGAAGACGCCGGTCGAGGATCTCTACACCAACCAGTTCATCAAATAACTGGCCAAACGGAACGGCTTCGGTGCGATTTGCACCGAAGCCTTTTTAATTTCAGATGATCGACATGCCGGAACAGCGTCACGCGGAAATAGTGGGTGGTGGATTTGCCGGGCTGGCAGCGGCCTGTGCCTTGGCTAAGCATGGCTGGAGCGTGCGCGTGCATGAACGCGCTGCCGAATTGCGACCATCCGGTGCCGGCATCTACATCTACGAGAACGGCCTGCGCGTGTTGGAAACGCTCGGCGCCTACGACGAGGCGGTCGAGGGCGCACCCTTCGCTCACACGCGCGAGATGCGCGACGAGACCAACAAGGTGCTGTCGGTGCATCGCTGGGACCCCTCGAAGCGGGTGTTCAGCATCAAGCGCCAGCAGGTCATCACGGCGCTGGCCAATGCGGCGCGGCGGCTCGGCGTTGAAATCGTGCTGAGTTCGGAAGCGATCGGCGCGACGCCGGACGGCACATTGCTGATGGCGGACGGACGCAAGCTGAAAGCCGACCTGATCGTCGCCGGCGATGGCGTCAATTCGAAGATCCGCGATGGTCTCAATCTCGTCGCCAAGCGCCGCGCGCTGCCGGATGGCGCTATCCGCGTATTGATCGACAAGACACCGGAGGAAATCGCATCGGGCGATGGCGGCACGACCATCGAGAATTGGTCGGGCAGTCTGCGCATCCTCTACACGCCGGTCAGTCCGACCGAAGTCTATATCGCGATGACAATGCTCGACTCAGACAAGCGCGCGACGCAGACGCCGATCGACAAGGATTTCTGGAAGACGGCGTTTCCGCACTGGACCGATCTGATCGACCGGATCGGCGACGACGCGCGCTACGATCGCTTCAGCTATGTGCGGCTGAAGTCATGGTCATCGGGACGTGTCGCCATTCTCGGCGATGCTGCGCATGCC
>JAEYVN010000515.1 GCA_023431725.1 Pseudomonadota bacterium | reverse complement strand
ACATCTATCTCACCGATGCGCGGCTTCAATCATGCGCCGCGACGATCGCAGACGGCAAAGTGGTGAGACTGATCGACCGCGCCGGCTTTGTCGATCCCGTCGTGGCCGGCCTCATGCGCATGCTCAGTCGGGAATTGTCGCCGGATGTGCAAAGCTCGCGCCTGTTCATGGAGCACGCCACCGACCTTCTGTGCGTGCAGCTCGTCCGGGCGCACTCGACCATCAGCGCGGCGACGACACCCACGAAGCGCCGCGGCCTTGCCGACTGGCAGGTGAAGCGCGTGACCGACTTCATGCGCGAACGGCTCGACCAAGACATCAGCCTTGGCGAACTCGCCGGACTGGTCAACCTGAGCCGCCACCATTTCTGCACGTCGTTCCGGCTCGCGACCGGACAGACGCCGCACGAGCGCTTCATGCATCTGCGCATCGACAAGGCCCGCGAGATGCTGACGGCATCATCCGCCAGCATCACCGAGATTGCACTCGACGTCGGCTACGAAACGCCGTCCGCATTCACCGCAAGCTTCCGCAAAATCACGTCGATGACGCCGTCGGATTATCGTCGTGAATTCGGCCGCGCATTGGCGGCGTGAATGCGCAACCAAGCCGGCACCGTCATCATCGTCAAAACTGCAGCGTTGCAACCGGCGTCGTCACAGCAATAAAGTAGCAGTGTTAGCAATCTTGCCTAAGCCGCCTCGCGCCCGCCGTGCTAGTGTAAGCCAGCGTTTCGATATCAAGGACGGACGATGAAGAGCCACCTTGACCGGCGGACGTTCCTGAAAACGATTGCGCGCACGGGCCGGAGCGCGGTTGCTGCGCATGCCGTTCATTCGCTCGCAATCACTTCGGTTCCGGCTGTCCTGCTTTCGGACATTCGCCCGGCGCGCACCGCAGCATCGGAGCCACTCAAGCCACCACCGGAGATTCGCAGCGAAAGCGGCGTGTTGCGTGCAACGATCACTGCAGCGCCCGGCCCCGTGCAGATTGGCGCTTACGCGTTTTCAGGCTCTCTCTATAACGGCGCCTACACGCCACCGCTGCTCCGGGTGGGTCTTGGCGATACGATGCGAATCAAGCTTCGCAACAACCTCCCGAGCGAACACACGAACCTGCATTATCACGGGATGAGCGTCTCGCCGCGCGGCAACAGCGATAACGTCTTTATCCATCTGCATCCGGGCGACGAGTTCGACTACGAGGTGCACATCCCCGCCAAGGGCCGCCAAGGACCAGGGTTCTTCTGGTATCACCCGCATGCTCATGGCTCTGTCAACAAACAGGTGCTCGGCGGCATGTCGGGCGGACTGATCGTCGAGGGCTCCGATCAGCTCTATCCGATATTGCGCGGACTTCCTGAGAAGTGTCTCCTCGTCAAGCACAGGGAATTCGGCGAGGGCAACGAAGTCGTCTTCATCAACGGTCAGCGCAATCCGGCCTTCGACATCAAGCCGGGCGAGATGCAGTTCTGGCGGATCGGCCATATCGGCGCATCGTTGTTCATTAAGTTCCGCATCGATGGCATACCGCTCTATGTGGTGGGGAGAGACGGTCATCCTCTGACGCGCCCGCAAAAAGTCGACGAGTTCTTCATCGGCCCGGGCGAACGAATCGATGCGATCGCAATCGGACCCTCGCCCGGCGAATACGCCATGACGACGATTCCGTTCCAGAACCAGGCCTGGAGAGAACCGCTCCCCGCTCAGCAGCTGGCAACAGTCATATCAACTGGACAGCAATCGTCGTCCGCGAACCTCGAAGCGGAGATCCTGAGCCAACAGGTCCAGGGTAACGCCTGGATTGACGAGGTGAGAGCCAGCCCTATCGCACGACGGCGATTACTGACCTACTCGAGAACACCCGACAGACAGGTCTTCATGATCGACGGAAAGGTCATGGAAGAAGACCGCATCGATCAGAAGGCCAGACTCGGCGACACCGAGGAATGGACCATCGTGAATACCGACCAGCAATATCACAGCTTCCATATTCACCAGACGGGCTTCTGCGTCACCGAGATTAACGGAGTTCGTCAGGATGAGCGTGGCCTTCGCGATACAGTTTCGGTGCCACCGGCGACCGATGCAGGTCCATCAAACCTGAAGGTCGCGATCCCCTTCACCGATCCCGTGATCGTCGGCCGCTTCGTTTATCACTGTCATGCCTCAGACCATGAAGACAAAGGCATGATGGGTGTGATTGAGGTCGTCGATTCATAAACGATCTACGAGCACGAAGGCGTCGCAACCCAAACAGCTCCGGCATCCCTTCGGCGGAGCGCTTTCATCTTATCGGCGCTTCGCGCGAATACAGCCGAGCTGCTGTGCGTGCATGCATGCAGCGAACCGGCCAGCTTGCATCATCGCAATATCGCGACAGACACCAAAACATCCGGACGGCAACGAAGACGAGAGACGCATAGGTTCACGGACATCGAGGACATCCCGTCATCGACCAACACATGGAGACTATCATGATCACCAGGTTCAAGGCCGTGTTCGCCGCTTTCGTTGTTGCCGCTCTCGCTGCCAGCGTCGTCACGAACGCACATGCGTCCACCTCGCGCTACGAACTGGAGTCGCAGATCCACGGCAACGCCGGCCGCTGACAATTGCGTATGGAATGCCGTAACGCCGGCCGCTCATGCGGCCGGCTTTTTCATGTGACGGCACCGCCAATACACACACAATCGCGAGATGAAGCGGAATTTATGCGGAATAAAAATAAGTGTGCCTGTGCCAGAATTGCAACTATCGGTAAGCATTTCACGCAAACATCCGGGAATTTGCTGGTCGCAAATCGGACTCCGTGCAACTCTTGATGACTGAATATTTCGCGGGGGTTCGGAATGCTCAAGAAGACAGTTCTTGGTTTGGCTGCGGTTATCGGGGGTACCCTGGTCGCGAACGCAGCAGACCTGCGTCCAATCACTAAGGCTCCGCCCGCCCCGGTACCGGTCGCTTACAACTGGTCCGGCTTCTATGTGGGCGGAAACGTCGGCTTCGCCTGGGCCGAAACGTCAGCAAGCCAGTTCGCAGTGAACGGCGTGGTGCCGCCACCGGCGCCACCGCCGCCGGTCGATCCATCGTTCAATCGAGACGGCTGGTTCGCCGGCGGCCAGGTCGGCTGGAACTGGCAGGCACCGGGCTCTCCGTGGGTCTGGGGCATCGAGGGCGATATTCAAGGTGCCGACATCAGTGGCTCGGCGACCGTCACGTCGGTTCTCGGCACGATTACCGGCACCGCGGACATCGATATGTTCGCCACGATTCGCGGCCGGCTCGGTTATGCCTGGGACCGCGTATTGGTCTACGGCACCGGCGGCGCTGCCTGGGCGCGGAATGAGTTCACACTGACCGATGGCATCACAACCCTTTCGGCAGATCGCACGCACTCCGGATGGGTGGTCGGCGGCGGTATCGAGTGGGCGCTGCTCGATAACTGGTCGGCGAAAGTTGAATACCAATTTCTGAGCTTCGACACCGAACGGTATTTCCCGACGGTCGGGGGCGGCGCCGGCATCGATTTCGATACCGACATCCACACCGTTCGTATCGGCCTGAATTATCGGTTTGGCGGCTACGGCAAATCGCCGGTCGTCGCCAGGTACTGAGTGTAGCTGCTGACTGCTGAACTCCAGGAAAACGCACAACTCAAGGCCCCGGCATCGTCCGGGGCCTTTTTGATTTTGGGAGCGCACATGAACGGCTCATCGGCCCTTCGCGCCTGCTCAAAAGTAGAGATGCTTCCCGCGTGTGGCGACCAGGTGTTCAGCTCTTGTCCGAGGTGGCGACCTTGGTTGTATCTGCGGCGTGCGTCCGGTTGCCGGAGAAGAGCAAGTTCTGCAGCTTGTCGAGATAGAGATAAACGACCGGCGTCGTAT
>JAEYVN010000164.1 GCA_023431725.1 Pseudomonadota bacterium | reverse complement strand
AGTGCGCGATCGTTCATGTCCAGCACGCGGCGCCAGGCGACGCGGCGGGAATCCATGCCGGTGGCATTGCCCCAGTAGATGTGGTTGTCGATCAGCGCCGACAAAAGGTTATGCGCCGAGGTGATGGCATGGAAGTCGCCGGTGAAGTGGAGGTTGATGTCCTCCATCGGGATCACCTGCGCATAGCCACCACCGGCCGCGCCACCCTTCACGCCGAAGCACGGACCGAGCGAAGGTTCGCGCAGCGCGCACATGGCCTTCTTGCCGATGAAGTTGAGCGCGTCGGTAAGACCGACCGTGGTCGTGGTCTTGCCTTCGCCGGCCGGCGTCGGCGAAATCGCCGTGACAAGAATGAGCTTGCCGTCTTTCTTGTCCTTCAGCGACTTGATGTAATCCATCGACACCTTGGCCTTGTAGTGACCATAGGGTTCGAGATTTTCAGCGGCGATGCCGAGCTTTTCCTTCGCCACATCGACGATGCGGCGCGGCTTGGCAGCCTGTGCGATTTCAATGTCTGACTTCGGTGACTGATGTTGCGAGGCGGGCATGGTGCGTTTCCGTTACAGCAGACTGGTGACTTTGGAATTCCGGATCTTCTTCGGGAGGCGGCGTGCCTTCCCTTATTGCAATGGCCGGGTCAAGCCCGGCCATCCCAAATTTCGTCTCAAGTAAAGCGTGCGCCTTTTTCGATTTTTGCAGACGCAGCCCATTCTCCTGCGCCCACTTTCGGCCCATCGGCCTGTACGCGCGTGACCTTGATGCGACCGTCGGCGCAAACGACCGTGAAGCTGTCTGCATCGACAACGGCAACTTCACCGATCTTGCCGGCGATGCGTTTGGGATCGCGTGCGGGCAGCGGTGTCGCGTCAAAAATCTTGAGCTTCACGCCGTTGATCGTGGCCCACGCGCCCGGCGCAGGATTGCATCCACGGATCAAACGGTCGATCTGCTCCCACGGCTTGCCGAAATCGATGTGGGCGTTGTCGGCGCGGCACAAACCTTCATAGGTCGCCTTCGACTCGTCCTGCTTGATGCGCGGCGCCTTGCCGGCTTTCACCAGATCGATCGATTCCAGCATCGCATCGACGCCCATCGGGAACAAGCGATCGAAGTAAACCGTGCCGAGCGTATCCTTGTCGCTGATCGACGTCGTCTTCTGGATCAGGATGTCGCCGGTATCGAGACCGTTGTCCGGCCAGAAGATCGACAGCCCGGTTTCCTTCTCACCCTTGATGATCGGCCAGTTGATGGCGCTGGCGCCGCGATACAGCGGCAGCAGCGACGGATGATACTGGATCGAACCATGCGTCGGGATGTTGAGGAACTCCTCCGGCACGAACAGGGTGACAAATGCCATAACCTGAAGATCAGGCTTCAGCGCCTTGAACTCGTCCCAGACTTCCTGCTTCTTGTAGGAATCCGGCTGATACACCGGAAGGTTTGCCGCCAGCGCCGCTTCCTTCAACGGATCGGCCTTTGCGCCCGGCTTTTCCGGCGCGACGTAAACAGCGATCACTTCATCGCCGCGCTTCAACAGCGCTTCAAGAACGGCCTTGCCGAAAGCCTGCTGGCCGTGAACAACAATACGCATATAGGTTATCTCCCCACCTAATCTTCACCTCTCCCCGTTTACGGGGAGAGGTCGACTGCCGAGTGACAACGAGGCGGTCGGGTGAGGGGCATTCTTGGGGCGCACGACGCACGCCCCCTCACCCGCCTCGCGCATTCAGCGCTCGGCACCCTCTCCCCGCAGGCGGGGAGAGGGAAAAACAGTTACGCGGCCTTGTCAGCCTTCTCGGGCGCCGACAAAGCGCCCGACGCCTTGATCTCGGCGACGGTCTTCTTGTCGAAGCCCAGCACCTTGGTCAGGATCTCGTCGGTGTGTTCGCCGAGCAGCGGCGAACGCGTCACCTCGGAGATCGAGTCCGTCAGCTTGATCGGGTTGCCGACGGTCAGATACTTGCCGCGCGTCGGATGATCGACCTCGACCACCGTACCGGTCTTGCGGAGCGACTCGTCCTCGGCGATTTCCTTCATCGACAGGATCGGACCGCAGGGGATGTCGAACTCATTGAGAATGTCCATGGCCTCGAACTTGCTCTTGGTCATGGTCCAGGCTTCAATGCGCTCGAAGATCTGGTTGAGCTTCGGCAGACGCGCCTTCGGCGTTGCGAATTCCGGATCGGTCTTCCAGTTCGGCTCACCGATCACATCGCAGATCGCACCCCACACCGGCGCCTGGGTGATGAAGTAGATGTAGGCGTTGGGATCCTGCTCCCAGCCCTTGCACTTGAGGATGCGGCCCGGCTGACCACCGCCCGAGTCGTTGCCCGCGCGCGGCGTCGCGTCGCCGAACGGCACGCCTTCGCCGTACTGGCTATATTCCGTGAGCGGACCGGCTGCGAGACGCTGCTGATCGCGCAGCTTCACGCGGCAGAGGTTGAGCACGCCGTCCTGCATGGCGGCGAGCACCTTCTGGCCACGGCCGGTGCGGTTACGCTGATAGAGCGCCGCAACGATACCGAGCGCGAGATGCAGGCCGGTACCGGA
>JAEYVN010000331.1 GCA_023431725.1 Pseudomonadota bacterium | reverse complement strand
CGCGACATGCGCATGATCGTATCGCCGCCGAGCAGGTTCTGGATCGCGCTGGTGGCGATCGTCGCCCGCGGCCACAGCGCATTGACGGCAATGCCCTTGCTGCGCAACTCGCCGGCAAGGCCGAGCGTCACCATGCTCATGCCGAACTTCGCCATTGCATAGGCGGTGTGCGGCGCGAACCATTTTTCCTTCATGTCGAGCGGCGGCGCGTTCATCAGGATGTGCGGATTCTCAGCCTTTTCCAGATAGGGGATGGCAAACTTCGAGACCATGAAGGTGCCGCGCGCATTGACGCCGTTCATCAGATCGAAGCGGCGCATGTCGGTATCGACGACCGGCGTCACCTGAACGGCACTGGCATTGTTGACCACGATATCGATGCCGCCGAATGTCTCAGCCGTGCGCGCGATGCCGGCTTTTACCGAGTCCTCATCGCGGACATCGACGACGAGCGGCAAGGCCTTGCCGCCGGCCTGTTTGATCTCTGCGGCGGCGGTGTGGATCGTGCCGGGCAATTTGGGATGCGGCGTATCGGTCTTGGCAGCGATAGCGATGTTGGCGCCGTCACGCGCCGCGCGCAAAGCGATCGCCAGCCCGATCCCGCGCGACGCGCCGGTGATGAATAGCGTCTTGCCCTTCAGCGACATGGCTCCTCCCGCACAATGCGATGGGACATGGGCAAGGGACGCAAGTCAATGAGCGATCAGCAATTCAAATGGTGCTACGCATTCACCAGCTTACCGCCGACCGCCTTTTGCAGCGCTGCGATGAACTTCCGCTTCGAGCGCTGGAAGGCCGGGCCCCATTGATAGCGCTTGCCGACGACGGCGATGTGCAGAATCGATTTGCCGGGCGCGTCCGGTTTTACCGCGATCTGGAAAAGGCTGCCGTAATTGAACAGCGAGAAGCCCTCCTGCAGCACGATCGTTAAGGTCGCATCGTCGCGGGGGCCGAGGGCGTAAATCGACTTTTTGTTTGCCATTGCCGCCACCGCCTCGAGAACATCCGTCGGCTCACCAGCGGCGAGCATCGTCGCGCGGTTGCGCGGCGCGACGGCGTCGAAACTCATCGGCTTGCGGCGCAACAGGTAGAGGACAACCAGAACGCCGACTGCGAGCCCGATCGTTGCCCAAATCCACTGCTGCATGGCTGCCTTTCCCTCCGGCCCATGTCCGGCCAAAATGAACGATGCCCTACTGTGCGCGGGCTTGTTAATCACCAATGTTCCGAGCGAGGCACACCATCCAGCACCTCGGCAATCCTGGTGCGGGTCGCCGGTGTCGCATCGGCGGGCAATTGGTCGCGGGCGAAGAAGCCATGCGCCACGATCTCGGCATTCGGTTGGGGCACCGACGTCTGCCTGAAATCCCGGATCACGTAGAGGCCCACATGATCGCGGCTGGAAACCCGTGCATTGAAATACATGGAAAAGAGATCCGGCTCAGCGCCGATCTCGATATGGCCTTCCTCCATCATCTCCCGGCCAAGGGCGCAGAGCATCGTTTCGCCGGGCTCGACGCCGCCGCCCGGCAGGTGCCAGCCGGGAACATAGGAGTGCTTGACCAGAAAAATCCGGCCCTCAGGGTCGATCGCCATCCCACGCACGCCGAGCGTCAGCCCGCGGGAGAATCGCCAATACAGATGGAAAAGACGTTTGATCATGCGACTTTCGGAGGCTTCACAGGCGGGTGATGAACCGACGCCCTTCTTTCACCATTGCCGTATAGTCCTTAGACGACTCACCCTGCGAAAGCGTCAATATCCGGTCCCATGTTTGTTCTCGGTCATATTTCCGATCCCCATCTCGGCCCTTTGCCGAGCGCCCGTATTCGCGAGCTAGCCGGGAAACGTGTCCTCGGCTACATGAACTGGCACCGACGCAGGAAGACCTTTCATCGCGGCGAGGTGCTGTCGCGTATTGTCTCGGACCTGAAGGCGCATCACCCCAACCACATCGCGGTGACTGGCGATATCCTCAATCTGGCGCTGCCAGGCGAATTTGCGCCGTCGCGCGTGTGGCTCGACACCGTTGGTCCGGCACACGATGTCACCTTCGTACCCGGCAATCACGACGCCTATGTGCGCAAGGCGGCCCGCGAATGGCATTCGCACTGGGGCGATTTCATGAAGGGCGACACCACCGGTCCGGATCAGTTCCCATTCGTGCGCCGGCGCGGCGATGTCGCGCTGATCGGCCTGTCCAGCGCGGTGACCACGGCTCCGTTCATGGCGACCGGCAAGATCGGTGCTCCGCAGCTTCATGCGCTGCCGGAGATCCTCGACAAGACGGGCGCGGCTGGCCTTTTCCGCGTGCTGCTGATCCATCACCCGCCGATCACCAAGCCGCAACACCGCTTCAAGCGGCTGATCGATGCATCGAAGTTTCGCGATGTGTTGCGCAAGCACGGCGCCGAACTCGTGCTGCACGGACACGATCATATTCATTCGGTCGTTTATCTGGACGGGCCCTCGGCGAAGATCCCCGCCGTCGGTGTGCCATCGGCGTCGGCCTTCGGCGGGGAGGGGCATCTCGCCGGCTATAACCTCTACACGATCACCAAACGCGGCAATGGCT
>JAEYVN010000299.1 GCA_023431725.1 Pseudomonadota bacterium | reverse complement strand
GGCTGGATGAACCCAGCCATGACTTGTGAACTCAAACTCAATAATGATCTTCGAAACGCTTGGCGAGATCGTCGATATTCTCCGGCGGCCAGCCCGGCACTTCCATGCCGAGATGCAGGCCCATCTGCGCCAGAACTTCCTTGATCTCGTTGAGCGACTTGCGGCCGAAGTTCGGCGTGCGCAGCATCTCGGCTTCGGTCTTCTGAACGAGGTCGCCGATATAGACGATGTTGTCGTTCTTCAGGCAGTTGGCCGAACGCACCGACAGTTCGAGCTCGTCCACCTTCTTGAGGAAGGCCGGGTTGAAGGCAAGATCCGGAATCGACTCGGCGACGACTTCCTTGCGCGGCTCTTCGAAATTCACGAACACATTGAGCTGGTCTTGGAGGATGCGCGCGGCATAGGCCAACGCATCTTCTGGCGACACGGCGCCGTTGGTTTCGATCTGCAGCGTCAGCTTGTCGTAATCGAGAATCTGGCCTTCGCGGGTGTTCTCGACCTTATAGGAGACCTTCTTCACCGGCGAATACAGGCTATCGACCGGAATCAGGCCGATCGGCGCGTCTTCCGGACGATTTCGCTCGGAAGCAACGTAGCCCTTGCCGGTGTTGACCGTGAACTCCATACGGATCTCGGCGCCCTCGTCGAGCGTGCAGATCGCAAGGTCCGGATTGAGAATGACGATGTCGCCAACGGTCGAGATATCACCCGCGGTGACAACGCCAGGGCCACTCTTCTTCACCACCATGCGCTTGGGGCCTTCGCCCTGCATCTTGATGGCAATGTCCTTGATGTTGAGGACGATGTCGGTCACATCCTCACGCACGCCGGGGATCGACGAGAACTCATGCAGCACGCCGTCGATGTGAACAGACTGCACCGCAGCACCCTGCAGCGAAGACAACAAAATGCGCCGAAGCGCATTGCCAAGTGTAAGACCAAAGCCGCGCTCGAGCGGTTCAGCGACCAGCGTCGCCTCGCGACGCGGATCATTGCCCGCCGACACCTGCAGCTTGTTCGGCCTGATCAGTTCCTGCCAATTTTTCTGGATCGTCACGTTTGCACCCATCGCCTTAAGCGGCTCGGTCTTGTTCTGCGAAATCCACGCCTGCCCGGTGAGACGTGTCGGCGGCGGCGGACGTATTCGCCCAGCCGCCGTGTCGTCTTATCTCGCTTACACGCGGCGCCGCTTGCGCGGACGGCAACCATTATGCGGGATCGGCGTTACGTCGCGGATCGAGGTGATGGTGAATCCAGCTGACTGCAGCGCGCGAAGAGCCGATTCGCGACCCGAGCCCGGGCCCGACACTTCGACTTCGAGGGTACGCATGCCATGTTCCTGCGCCTTCTTGGCGGCGTCTTCGCTTGCGATCTGTGCAGCGTAAGGCGTCGACTTGCGCGAGCCCTTGAACCCCATCGTGCCAGCGGTCGACCAGGCAATGGTGTTGCCTTGCGCGTCGGTGATGGTGATCATAGTGTTGTTGAAGCTGGCGTTCACATGCGCAATGCCGGAGACGATATTCTTGCGCTCACGGCGACGTACGCGCGTAACTTCCTTTGCCATTCTCGTTCCTCTCGTGGCTCCGGTTCGCGACCCGGAGCGACCTATCCGAAATTACTTCTTCTTGCCTGCAATCGCCTTAGCCGGACCCTTGCGGGTGCGGGCATTGGTGTGCGTCCGTTGACCGCGCACCGGCAGGCCCTTGCGGTGACGCAGACCACGGTAGCAACCGAGATCCATGAGGCGCTTGATGTTCATTGCGGTTTCGCGACGCAGATCGCCTTCAACCGTATAGTCGCGGTCGATCATTTCGCGGATCTGCAGCACTTCGGCGTCAGTGAGCTGCGACACACGCCGTTCATACGGGATGTGCAGCTGCTGCATGATGTCGTCGGCGGCTTTCTCGCCGATGCCATGAATGTATTGAAGCGCGATAACGACGCGCTTGTTAGTCGGAATATTGACACCTGCGATACGGGCCACGATCTCGCTCCATGTGCCGACAGCCGGTCAAGACTGTCGATCAACCTTTCTATTCTGTCCGTGTCTCCGGAGGGGACCGCAATAAGTTAGCACGACACCCTGCCCCCGCCTCTATCGGGGCCCGGCATCGCGCGTACGTTCTCCCACTGAATGACGCGGTATGTACGGATTCAACGACGCTTCGTCAACCTCCGGCCGCGGCCGGAACGGGCTTTTGAAGCCTGCTTCCGGGTCGAGTTCCTCGTCTTGACCGCCTTGCGGCGGACGGTTGCACCTTTTACCGATTTCGCGGATTTGGTGCGCTTGGCCGCCTTTTTGACGGTCTTCTTCTTGGCAACGGCCTTACTCGTGCCGCTCCTCGATACCTTTTTCGCCTTTTTGGCGGCTTTCGCTTTTTTGGCGGCTTTCGCGGTTTTGGCCGCTTTTGTCGCCGTTTTAGCCTTCTTTGCCTTCTTCGCAGCTGCGCCGCGGCCCGATGTGGACCGCGACTGCGGCTTACGACCGGCCGGACGTCGGCCGGCGGTGCCCCGCGCCCGACGCTTGGTCGTCACAGCCGCCTTCCGGCGGGGCTTGGCCGCGAGAAGCTGGCCAATAGCCTCCGTCACCTCATCGATCGGCGCCATGCCGTCGGTGGCCTTATGAAGGCCCTTCTGGCGGTAATAATGGGACAGCGGCGCTGTCTGAAGGTGGTAGGCAGTTAACCGCTTGCTCAGCGAATCGGCATTGTCATCGGCGCGCACGGGCTCGCCGCGCGCCTGCATTTCGGCGATTCGATTCTCGATCCGCTCCAGCAGGATGCCGTCATCAACCATCAGCTCGACCACGCCGTCGAGCTTCAGCCCCTTCGTCGCCAGCAGTTTCTCAAGCGCCTCGGCCTGACCGACCGTGCGCGGAAAACCGTCCAGGATGAAGCCGTTCTTGGCGTCCGGTTGCTCGATTCGATCCGCGATGATGGCGATCACCACCTCATCGGGAACCAGCTCCCCGCGCGCCATGATATCCTTGGCGCGCTGGCCGACAGGCGTGCCGGCTGCCACTGCAGCCCGGAGCATATCGCCGGTCGATAATT
>JAEYVN010000276.1 GCA_023431725.1 Pseudomonadota bacterium | reverse complement strand
CCAGCGTGACCTTCAGCAGCGTGCGCTTGCCGGGGGCCATGGTGGTCTCTTTGAGCTGGCTGGCCATCATCTCGCCAAGCCCCTTGAAGCGTCCGATCTCGACCTTGGCGTTGGCGTGGAATTCCTTCTTGAGCAGCTCTTCCTTGTGCTTGTCGTCACGCGCATAGAAGGTCTTGCCGCTATGCGAGAGACGATACAGCGGCGGCACCGCCAGAAAGAGATGTCCGCCGTCGATCAGCTTCGGCATCTGACGGTAGAAGAAGGTGATCAGCAGCGATGCGATATGCGCGCCGTCGACGTCGGCGTCGGTCATCACGATCACCTTGTCGTAGCGCAATTCCTGTTCGCGATAATGTGAGCCATAGCCGCAGCCCAGCGCCTGGATGAGATCGGCGAGCTGCTGGTTCTGCGCGACCTTGTCCTTGCCGGCGGATACGACGTTGAGGATCTTGCCGCGCAACGGCAGCACCGCCTGCGAGGCGCGGTCACGAGCCTGCTTGGCCGAGCCGCCGGCGCTGTCGCCCTCGACGATGAACAATTCGGAGCCTTGCGCGGCGGTGTTGGTGCAATCGGCGAGCTTGCCGGGCAGGCGCAGTTTGCGGACGGCGCTCTTGCGCGAAACTTCCTTTTCCTGCTTGCGGCGCAGCCGCTCTTCGGCGCGCTCGACCACGAAATCGAGCAGCTTGTTGGCCTGCAACGGATTGCCGGCCAGCCAGTGATCGAACGGATCGCGGATCGCCTGTTCGACGACGCGGGCCGCTTCCGGTGTCGCCAGACGGTCCTTGGTCTGACCCTGGAATTCCGGTTCGCGGATGAACACCGACACCATCGCGCAAGTGCCGGCCATCACGGCGTCGGCGGTGACCGCCGCCGCCCGCTTTTCCTGCCCGGTGCGGGAGGCGTGATCGCGCAGGCCCTTGTACAGGGCGGTGCGCAGGCCGTTTTCATGCGTGCCGCCGTCATGGGTCGGGATCGTATTACAGTAGGACGAGACGAACGGGTCGGCGTCGGCGACGAAGGCAATCGCCCATTCGGCGGAGCCGTGACCGTTCTTCTTCTCCGAGCCGCCGGAGAAGATATCCGGATGCACGCGGGTTGCGCCCTCGATCGAGGCCGCAAGATAGTCCTGCAGCCCTCCCGGGAAATGCAGCACCGCTTCGGCGGGCGTGTCGTCGGTGATGAGCGAGGCGTCGCAGGACCAGCGAATTTCCACGCCACCGAACAGATAGGCCTTGGCGCGCGTCATCTTGAACAGGCGCGCCGGATCGAACTTCGCATTCTGGCCGAAGATCTGCGGGTCCGGCTTGAAGCGGACGGTGGTGCCGCGCTTGTTGGCGATCTTGCCGAGCTTCTCCAGTCCGCCCTTCGGCTTGCCGCGCGAGAACGTCATCCGATAGAGCTGCTGACTGCGCGCGACGTCGACGACCAGATGTTCGGCCAGCGCATTCACGACCGACACGCCGACGCCGTGCAGACCGCCCGAGGTCTCGTAGACCTGAGAGTCGAATTTGCCGCCGGCATGCAGGGTGCACAGGATGATTTCCAGCGCCGACTTTTTCGGAAATTTCGGGTGCGGATCGACCGGGATGCCGCGGCCGTTGTCGGTGACGGTCAGATAGCCGTCCGCGCCCAGGTGAACCTCGATGAAGGTGGCGTGGCCGGCGACGGCTTCGTCCATCGCGTTGTCGATGACTTCCGCGAACAGGTGATGCAGCGCCTTTTCGTCGGTGCCGCCGATATACATGCCCGGGCGGCGCCGAACCGGCTCCAGCCCTTCCAGGACTTCAATGTGATGGGCGGTGTAGCTGCTTTCGGCATTGGCGCCGCCACGGGGGGCGGGCGCCTTTGCCGCAGCGCTCTTGGCACCTTTGGCGGCCTTGCCGCCCGCAAAGAGGTCAGTGGATTTTTTTTCGGCTTTGGCGCTGGCGCCGGCCGTCTTTGTCTTCTTGGCCATGCTGCTTTCGGACTTTTGGAACTCGAGGCGAATCGGAATGCCGGGTCACTATGCCATGGAGATGGCAAAACCTTGAGGCAAGCTCCATATTGGGAGCGCTATTTTACCTCTCTAGGGTGCTGGAACATTAGGCACGAGCCAGCTAGACCTTTCGCCCCGCCTTTATAGTTGCAAAATGATTCAAGAACATTCCCAGCTCGTTATCGACTTCGTACGTCAAAACCATTGGTGGGCTCTGCCGATCGTTTTTGTATTGGCGTTCGCCGAGTCTCTGGCTTTCTTATCGATTTTCGTGCCGGCGTGGGGATTGCTGGTCGCCATCGGCGCATTGATCAACATGTCGGGCCTGGTGTTCTGGCCGATCTGGCTTGCCGCCGCCGCCGGAGCGGTGTTCGGTGACTGGCTGTCCTACTGGTTCGGCTTCCATTTCAAGGACCGCATCGCCCACATCTGGCCGTTGCCGAAGTATCCCGAGATGCTGCCGCGGGGCCACGCGTTCATCGAACGCTGGGGCATTCCGGGTGTCTTCGTCGGTCGCTTCTTCGGCCCACTGCGTGCGGTCGTGCCGCTGATCGCCGGCATCCTCGAAATGGATTACTGGAAGTTCCAGCTCGCCAATGTGTTGTCGGCGATGGTGTGGGCCTATGTGCTGCTGGCGTTCGGCGACATCAGCTTCGAATACATCAAGAAATTTTTCTGATGGCGGTGAGCCAGGAGAGGCGGACGATGCGCAGCGGGCAAATGTTTCGCCATCCCAACAGCACGTTCGAACGCATGATGCGCGGCTGGTATGACCGGGCCATGCGCGCGTTCGGGCGCGTGCCTTACACCGTGACTGCGCAAGGCGCGCGTTTCCTTGTCGATACGACCGATCTGATCGATCGCGAATTGGCCATCAACGGCATCTGGGAAGCCGACCAGCTCGAAGATTTCGCGGCCATCTGCGGCACGCATGAGGTCGATTACTTCCTCGATATCGGCGCCAATGCCGGTGTCTATTCGATCATGCTGGCGGTTGCCGGCATCGGCGCCGAGATCATCGCCTTCGAGCCCGATCCCGGTAACCGTGCGCGCCTGAAGGCCAATATTGCTGCGAATGGGCTGGCCTATAGAATTCAGGTCGTGCCGGACGCGGTCGGTGACAAGGCCGGCGAGGTGACGCTGATGGAGGCGGGCAGCCAGAACCGCGGCGAGTCCTGGATCGCCCATCCCGACAAGCCGCCGGAAGAGGCACAAGGCGTTGCCACCCACGTCGTCAGGCAGATCCGTTTCGACGATGAATTCGCCATCAGCGGCAAGACGATCCTGGTGAAGATGGATGTCGAGGGCTCCGAATTCCACGCGCTGGCCGGGATGGAGCGGACATTGCGCGATAACCGCTGCTACCTGCAGGTCGAACTCTATTCGGACCGCTTCGAGGAACTGAAGACGTTCTTTGAACGTCTGGGCTATCGCTACCTCAAGACCAATTACATCGATCACTATTTCACCAATATGCCGGACGTCTCCTGATCTCTTGTCGCAGTGCACAAGGATCGTGCGCGGAATAAATCCGACATCACGGTGTTTTGCCCGCATCCGGCAATGCCGCGCGTCATCGACCGTGCGGTTATTCGGTTAGTGACAGCGGATGGCCGGTTGATATTCTGAATGCCTTTTTAGGGGGAGGGGTTGAATGACTGACGTAACACGCCGTGGCGTGATGGCCGGAGCTGCAACCGCAACCGCGGCGGCGATGATGGGGGAGTTTTCCTGGTCGACGCCGGCGAACGCACAGACGCCGATGGCCGGCAAGCAAGCCGCCAGCTTTTACCGCTACAAGGTCGGCGATTTCGAAGTGACCGTTGTCGCTGACGGTGTTGCCCGCTTCAAGTTGCCACCGACCTTCGTTGCCAATGTCGATACGGCCGATGTGAAGAAGGCGCTGGCGGCCAATTTCTACGATACCGAAATATTCAACAACAACTACACGCCGATCGTCGTCAACACGGGCAAGAACCTCGTCGTGATCGATACCGGCACCGGCGAAGGCGCCTTCAACCAGAGCAAGGGCTCGAATGGTCAATTCCTGACCAACCTTACGGCTGCTGGTATCGATCCGAAGCAGGTCGACACCGTCATCATCTCGCACTTCCATGGCGACCATGTAAACGGTCTGCTGAGGGCTGATAGCTCGCTCGCTTTCCCCAACGCTGCCATCCGCGTTCCTGCACAGGAGCACAAATACTGGATGGATGACGGCGAGATGAGCAAGCAGACCTCAGAGCGCATGACCGGTTTGTTCAAGAACAACCGCCGCATCTTCACCAATCCGGAAGTGGCCAAACGCGTTCAGCCTTATGAAGGCGGCAAGGAAATCGTGTCCGGCATCACCGGCGTTGCCACCAACGGTCATTCGATGGGCCATCACTCGCAGATCGTGTCTTCGGGCAACAAAAGCGTGTTCGTGCAGGGCGACGTGACCCACGTGCCGTACCTGTTTGCACGCAATCCCGGCTGGCATCTCATGTTCGACCAGGATCCGCAGATGGCCGAAGCCACGCGCCGCAAGGTCTACGACATGCTGTCGGCAGACAAGATGATGGTGCAGGCCTTCCATTATCCGTTCCCGTCGGCAGCCTATATCGAAAAAACGCCGACCGGTTATCGCGAACACATGATCCAGTGGAGCCCAACGCTCTAAGCTGAACGAAAGGCCGCCTGATCATCAGGCGGCCTTTTTTCTTTGAAGCAGGACAGGAGAGAGCCATGGCATCATTGACACGACGGCATGTGTTGGGTGGCGCGGCTGCGCTCGCTCTTTCAGGCCAGAAGTCGCTGGCGCAAACCCAGGCGCCGGTGCCTGCGGGATTTCGCACGGTCAAGGTCGGCGATGCCGAGGTTATTCTGCTGTCGGACGGCACGCGTCGCGGCAAGCTGACGGGAAGTCCCAGCCGCAGCGCCACTCTCGAACAATTTCAGGATGCGCTTGCCGCAGACGGCTTGCCACGCGATGAGATCGCGACGCCGTTTCAGCCGGTTCTTGTGAAAGCCGGTGGCCGGACGATCCTGATCGATACCGGCAATGGGCCACGCACGCTGGAGGCCGGGACCGGGCGGACGGCCGCCAATCTCGTGGCGGCCGGCGTCGATCCGAAGCAGATCGATACCGTGATCATCTCGCATTTTCACGGCGATCATATTGGCGGGCTTCTCACAGCCGACGGCGTGTTGGCTTTCCCCAATGCCGAGATCAAGGTGCCGCTCAAGGAGTGGGATTACTGGCTCGATGACGCCAACATGAACAAGGCGCCGGATGGCTCGAACCTGCAGAATACCCACAGTAATGTGCGGCGTGTGTTCAACGCCATTCCCGGCAAGAACCTGACCAAATACGAATGGGAC
>JAEYVN010000270.1 GCA_023431725.1 Pseudomonadota bacterium | reverse complement strand
TTCCATCCCTGGTAATTCCGGGACGCGCCTGAAGAGCGCGGGCCCGGAATCCAGAGACCAGATCCGGAACTGGATTCCGGGTTCGCCCGCGTTGCGGGCGCCCCGGAATGACGAGACTGAGAGCCATCAATTCAGCCTCCGCCGCAGCCGCATCACGTAACCAATGACCTCGGCCACCGCCCGGTAATGTTCCGCCGGAATTTCCTGATCGACCTCCACGGTCGCATGCAGCGCACGGGCCAGCGGCGGATTCTCCACCACCGGCACGCCATGCGCCTCGGCCACCTGCCTGATCTTCAAGGCGATGTTGTCGAGGCCCTTGGCCACGCACAGCGGCGCGTTGTCGCCGCGTTCGTATCTTAGCGCGACGGCATAGTGCGTCGGGTTCATGACAACGACCGAGGCTTCCGGCACCGCCGCCATCATGCGCCGGCGCATCTTGCTTTCGCGAATGCGTCGGATGCGCGCCTTGATCTGCGGATCGCCGTCGGTCTGTTTGAATTCTTCCTTGATCTCCTGCAGCGACATCTTCTGCTTTTCGAACCACTGCCGGTATTGGAAGAAGTAATCCGCGCCGGCAATGAAGGCCATGATGATGACGACAAAGCCGAGCATCTTCAGCGCGAAAACCGCGGTCAGCGGCAGGATCGCGGCGACGTCGAGCGTGACCAGATTTTCGAGACGCGTGCGCTCAGGCCACAACAGCATCGTCATGACGGTGCCGAGAATGGCGATCTTGGCGACACCCTTGGCAAAATTGACCAGCGCCACTTTCGAAAACAACCGCTTGACGCCCGCCAAGGGAGAGATCTTCGACAACTTCGGCGTCAGGCTTTGCGTCGACCAGACCAGCCGATGCTGAATGACATTGCCGGCGACGGCGAACAGCGCGACCAGCAAGACCGGAATGGCAATCGCCGCAATCACTTCCTTGCCGATACGCCCCGAAAGATGGATCAGTGACTGTCCATCGGTCGGGATGTTGTGCGCGTTCGAAATCAGGCCGCCCAATGTTGCCTTCAGCCCCGACGCCATCGGCGTCGCGAACGTCAGCAGCATCAGCGTGGCGCCCGCCAGAACGAACCAGGTCGAGACCTCCTGGCTCTTGGCCACATCGCCGCGCTCTAGCGCATCATCCAGCCGTTTCTGGGTGGGATCTTCTGTTTTCTCGTTCTCTTCACTCTGCTCGGCCATCGCATCTTACCTCATGCGTAGGGCGCGAGCTGGCGCAGGACTGAGCCGATGAACTCAACGAAGGTCCCCATCATCGCGCCGACCACCGCGACGAGAATGAGCAGACCCAACAGGATCGACAGCGGCAGGCCGATGAAGAAAACCTGCATCTGCGGCATCAGACGCGACAACACGCCGAGACCGAGATTGAACAACAGACCGAAGACAAGAAACGGCGTCGCGAGCTGAATGCCGACCTTGAAGGCCCCGGCCACCGTCCTGGTAACGAGCGCCGCTGCGTCGCCCACCAGAATGGCCGCGCCGGGCGCGAACAGGCGATAGCTGTCGTTCAGAGCGGCAATGACGAGGTAATGAAGGTCGGTCGCAAAGATCAGCGTCACGCCGAGCATCGTCAGAAAGTTCGCGATAATGACGTTCTGCTGTCCCATCGAGGGATCGACGGCGGTGACAAAGCCAAGCCCCATCTGCTGGGCGATGACCGCACCGGCAACCTGCAAGGCCGCGATCGACAGGCGCGCCGTAAAGCCGAGAATCGCGCCAATGATCATCTCATGGCCGAGCATCAGCAGCACCGGGCCGATCTGGCTCAGGTCAATCGTGTAGGCCGACCGGTGCAGCGGCAGAAATATCGCCGTCAGCGCCAGGGCAATGCTGAGGCGCACGCGCACCGGCATGCTCATTTCGCCAAGGCCGGGCAGCAGCATCACCATCGTGCCGATGCGCGCGAAAACCAGCATGAAGGTTGCAGCCAGCGCCGGAAGAAATGAGACGTCGAGCTGCATCTGCCGTTCCCGCTATCCCGCCGGGAACGGCGGGCGCGATCATTCTCAGCCGCCGGTTATGATTCGCGACGAGATTCGCATCATGTGACCTTGCAGCGAATCCGCCATGAAGGGCAACATCAATAACAGCGCGATGAACATCGCCAGGATCTTGGGCACAAAGACCAGCGTCATTTCCTGGATTTGCGTCAGAGCCTGAAACAACGAAATGGCCACGCCGACGGCAAGGCCGACCAGCATCAGCGGCGCCGCCACGATCACCAAAGTGATGATCGCGTCGCGCGCAACGTCGAGAACTTCGGGGCCTGTCATCGGGTTTTCTTTTCGTTGCTGAAAGGCTGCCGATCAGATCGGCATGCGCATGATTTCTTCGTAGGACGAGATCACGCGATCGCGCACGGCAACCAGCGCATCGATGGCGACTTCCGATTCGGCGACCGCGGTCACGACATCGACCACATTGGCCTTGCCGGTCACAGCGGCCTGCGTCTGGGCATCGCCGGTGCGGGCCGCCTGATTGACCTGCCCCATGGCGTCCTTCAGCAGCGAACCGAAGTTCTGGCCGCCGACTTCAGCAACACCACGGCCGGCGCCGATCGCAGGGTTGCCCACCGATGCCGTGTTCATGACGTTGTTGAGCATCGCACCGAAATCCGGTCCGGCGCTGTCCTGCGCAGCCTTGGTTGCGGCTGCGGCCGGATTGCTCATTGATGCTAGGTTGGCATAGGCTTTCGCCGCCGTCGCTGCCGTTTGCATGGTCGTCTCCCGTTATGCTTTCAAGATATCGATGGTACGCTGCAGCATTCGGCGCGTGGCACCGATTACATTGATATTGGCTTCGTAGGACCGCTGGGCTTCGCGCATGTCGGTCATTTCGACGAGCGCATTCACGTTGGGATGTTTGACATGCCCCGACGCGTCCGCAGCGGGATGTCCCGGCATGTGCTTGGTCGTGAAGGCCGACTGATCGTTCTTGATACCGCCGAGGTTGACGACGCGCGCATCGAGATTGCGATCGAGTTCGGAGCGGAAGGTCGCGATCTTGCGGCGATAGGGATCGGCGCCGGCGTTGCTGGCGGTCGAATCCGCGTTGGCGATGTTTTCGGCGATCACGCGCATGCGGCCGGCCTGTGCCCGAAGGCCCGACGCTGCGATCGCTATCGACTTGACGAAATCCATGATGCTGTCCCGTTAGCGTTTGCCGAGGGCGGTTTTCATCAGGCCGAGACTCTTGGTGTAGAGGCCGGCCACCGCCTGGTAGTCCATCTGGTTCTCGGCCACCTTCAGCATCTCGTCTTCGAGGCTGACCGAATTGCCGGCCGGCCGGGTTTCGGCGCCACCCGGCTTGTCCTGCTGAACGCTCGGGCTCGCGCCGCTGAACCCGACGATCTGGCCGCCGCTGGTCCGCTGCAGCGCGACGCCCAGTCCGCCTCTCGCCGAAGAATCAAATTTCGGGGGCGTCAGGTCCGATGGTCGGAACTTGGGGGTGTCGGAATTGGAGATGTTCTCGGACAGCAATCGCTGCCGCTCCTGATGCCACTGCATCTTGGTCCGGAGCATGGAGAGGATCGGCAGTCCTGACACGGGCATGGCATGTTCTTCGAGCATGAGGATCCGCAAATCTGGACTCGAAGATTCGCGACGACAGGCAATTCTTGCCCGGTGTATGGTTAACAACTGGTTAAAAACGGTATTCGGCCGCCTTGCCATCGTTTGGCCTCAGCTGAGCGGTTTACCAAAACCTCAAGTTACGGCCTGGAAATGCGATAGAATCGCGATAAACACTCATCAGGTCCGTTAGGGTTTTGTTAGTCTTCAGGTCGGCAAGCGTTGCCGAGACCTTAACCGATCGGGGCGTGATCCACGCCCCTCAGTGAGGAGGCCGGTCAGTCCGATGGATAGCCTTTTTGGGGAAGGAACGTCGCTACCGGTGCGCTTTTTCATCGCATTCGTCGTCGTTTTCGCATTGATCGGCCTGACGGCCTGGCTGATCCGACGCTTCGGCGCGGGCGGTCTTCGCGGTCAGGGTGCACGCGGCCGCGCGCCGCGTCTCGCCGTCATTGAAGCCGGCGCCGTCGATGGCCGCCGCAAGCTGGTGCTGATCCGCCGGGACAATGTCGAACACCTGATCATGATCGGCGGCCCGAACGACGTGCTGGTCGAAGCCAATATCGTGCGCGGCCAGAGCAGCCGCGAGCGCGCTTCCTCGGTTGCCGACAATCTCTCCAGGGTTCTCGCCGGCGCCACGAGCGAAGAAGCCAACTGGCCGCCGCTGCAGCCCGACGTTGCGCCGCGTCCCGCTCCCGCTCTGCGACCGGCTCCGCTTGAGGATTCCTCGCAATGGGCGTTGCAGCCTGACCAGTCACCACCGCCGGCGCTTCCGAAACGGTCGCGCCCAGTCGATCCGCTGGCCGGCCTCGCGGCTGAATTGTCCGTGCGCCCGGCCGAGCCCGTGGCTCCTGCGCCGCGCCCGGCTCCTGCGCCCCGTCCGGCAGCGGCTCCCGCAATGGAAGCGCCGCGTGTGGAAATGCCGCGCCTTGAGCCACGCATGGAAGTGCCTAGAAACGAAGCTCCGCGTGTCGAGGCTCCCAGAGCAGAAGCTCCTCGCGCAGAAGCTCCTCGCGCCGAGGCTCCACGTGTCGAAGCGCCACGTGTCGATCCACACCGCGTCGAGACGCCACGAGTGGAAATCCCTCGCATGGCGCCGAAACCCGCGCCGATGCCGGCGCCCGTCCAGGCTCCGGTCGCTCAGCCGTCGGCGGATCAGAATCTCGCTGACATGGCCCAGCGTCTCGAAGCTGCATTGCGCCGTCCGGCAGCACCGGCCGCTCAGGCTCCGCGTGCCACGGCAACGCCGCCAGTAGCAAAGCCGGCCGCAGAAGCGCCGCGTGCCACACCGCCCGCTCCGCCTGCTGGTCCAGCCAAGGCGCCGGATGTCGCGCCTCCCGCACCGGCTGCTGCTGCTGCTGAAAAGCCGAAGGATCCGGTGGCCGCTCCCAAACCCGCACCGGCCCCCGCAAAGGCCGCCCCTGAAAAATCAGACAACCCGGACGACATGTTCGGTAGCCTCGAGGAAGAAATGGCAAACCTTCTCGGCCGCCCCGCAGGCAAGCCGTCTTGACGCGACCAATCGCGTGCTGCGTCCGTCTGTTGACGGTGGCCGCGATCCTGGTCGTTCTTCCAAACACAGCCTTCTCGCAAGACATCAGCATCAATTTCGGCCAGGGCGCCGGATTGACCGAACGCGCGATCCAGATGATCGCGCTGATCACGGTGCTGTCGCTGGCGCCGTCGATCCTCGTGATGATGACGTCATTCACGCGGATCGTGGTGGTTCTGTCCTTGCTTCGTACGGCGCTCGGCACGGGTACGGCACCGCCTAACTCGGTGCTGATGGCGTTGGCATTGTTCCTGACCGCCTTCATCATGGGGCCGGCCTTCCAGAATGCCTACGAGGTGGGTCTGCGCCCGCTCGCGAACAACGAGATCAGCGCCGAGCAGGCCTTTCAGCGTTCATCGGAGCCATTCAAGGCCTTCATGCTGAAAAACGTACGCGAGAAGGATCTCGCGCTGTTCATGGATCTGTCGCGCGAAGCCAAGCCGGCAACGCCGCAAGATGTGTCGCTTCGCGTCCTGATCCCTGCCTTCATGATCTCGGAATTGAAACGAGCCTTCGAGATCGGGTTTCTGCTGTTCTTGCCATTTCTGATCATCGACCTCGTGGTCGCGTCAGTGCTGATGTCGATGGGCATGATGATGCTGCCGCCAGTCGTCGTGTCCCTGCCCTTCAAGCTGATCTTCTTCGTGCTTGTCGACGGCTGGAGCCTGGTGGCGGGAAGTCTGGTCCAGAGTTACGGGACTTAGGCATTACGCTGAGGTGGCATCATGCCCGGCACCGTCTCGCAGCAGCCGCAGGCCCGCTGGCCCAGCCGGACGGCGCGCTGCTGATCCGGCATACTGTCCCCGGCGAACGAGGCCGCTTAATGCCGGTTCGATCTGACTGTCGCAACTGCGCACATCGATGAGGCAAAGCCGCGGGCCTTTTGATTTTGCTGGAGAAGGTGGATAGCGGCGTCAGCTGGGCAGCTTTCGTCGCCGCCCGCCTCCGAACCAAAACCAGACGATAACCGCACAGGGCACGCCGAGCGTGATCCACGACACGGCATCCCAGATACTGTCGCCAAGCAGCGCGGAGACCAGTCCGATCGTGCTGAGCACCCCGAGCAGAATCGGGATTTTGAAAACCTGCTTCCAATCTCGCTTCATCATTCCGATTCCATGTTCAAGACCGTCACCGCGATACGCCATGGTTGGAAGCACGGTTCGGAAAGGCGTCATGCACGGCGTGGGACAGAACACGCGAGCGGGCCGCGGTACCTCACGGCGGCGCCCGTCAGGCTTTGCGTGACAGTCCGAGCGCTTGCGCGTCCGTTTGTTGCGGTTGACGTACCATTCGTCCGGAAGGCAGTCGCGCACGCCTGCGCCTCGCGACCCACAGATAGAGCCCCGTGATCAACACGACGATCGTCACCACATCCAGCACCGCCCAGATGATTTTCAGCGGCATGCCGCCATAATCGCCGAAATGCAGCGGCTGCGAGATCAACAACATCGAAACGTACCACGGCATTTCACGGCTGTCGGTCAGCTTGCCGGTCTCCGCGTCGACAAGAGCCGGACGCAGCAGCCGCGAGGTCAGCGGCGTGTCCCCGCGCATGAAGACAGCGTAATGGCTCCTGCTGGTGAACGGATTGCCGGGGAACACGACGAAGGACGGCACCATATTCGGCATCAACTCGCGCGATACATCGACGGCGGACTGAACCGACGTTGGATTTTGCGGGATCGAGCGATCCTTGTAGGCGGCCGTCATCTCGGCCAGTTGCCCATTCTGCCAGACCTTGAAGACCAGATCGGCCCAGGTGTTGATGACGCCGGTGAATCCGACGGTCAGCGCCCAGACTACCGTGACGATGCCAAGCAGATTGTGCAGATCAAGCCAGCGGACCAGCCGCGACCGCTCGCGCCGCACCGCGCCGAAATTCAGTTTGCGGGTCGAGGGCCAGTACAGCACCACGCCCGATATGATGGCGATGCAGAACAGAAAGCCCATCAGGCCGAGGAACAGCTTGCCCGGCAAACCGGCATACAGATCCACGTGAAGCTTGTAGAAAATGTATGTGATATGCGAGCGGAAATCGGACGTGTCGAGAAATTCGCCCGTCCGTGAATCGAGCCGCACGACCTCGTTCTGTTCGGGATTGGAATCGACCGTCTTGCCGATGCTGAGCATGACGATTTCCGGCTCTTCGCGGTCCCAGAACATGAACTGGACCGCCTGCCCCGGAAACTTCGCCAGACCGTTCGCCACGATCTTGTCGAGATTGGAGTGCGGCGCATCGGCCGGCAATTTCGCCGGCTCGACCTCCTCATAAAGCCAGTGATCGATCTCGTGGTGAAAGATCAGCGGCAGCCCAGTGATGCAGATCAGCAGCAGGAACGCCGTGCTGATCAGACTGGTCCAGGTGTGAACCCAGGACCAGGCCCTGATGGTGCGAGAACTCAGCATTCGCTCCTCGTGGGGTTGGGATCTTTCAGAACTTGTAGGTCAACGTTCCCAGAACCGTGCGGCGGTTTCCATAGAAACAGTCACCGCGCGACAAACAACTCGCCAGATAGATCTTGTCCGCAAGATTGGTCGCGGTCACCTGCAGCCGCCACTGGTCATTCTCATAGGCGAACATCGCGTCGAACAGCGTGTGGTCGGGTGTCGTGATGGTCCACGCGCTGCCTGTGATCGGGGAAAGACCGGTCGACCACGATTTGCCGATGTAACGGACACCCGCACCGACGGTAAATCCCGGCATGCCGAACAGAGCGAGCTTATGCTTGGCCCATAGCGAGGCATAGTTCTGCGGCACGTTCTCTACACGACTGCCGGCCAAATCGCCCTTTGTGATTTTCGCGTCGATATACGAATAGGACGCGATGATATCGAGATCGGGCGTAATGCTGCCGACATATTCAACTTCCGCACCGCGAATCCCGACCTCGCCGGTCTGGACCTGGTAGATCGAACCCGCCGGCCCGGCCGCAAGGCGGTTCTTCTCGCTGATGTCGAAGACGGCAGCGTTGAAAGCCGCCGTGTTGGATACCTTGTACTTGAATCCGGCCTCGTATTGCGAGCCCTCGACCGGCTTGCAGAAGCCAATACAAATATTGGCACCGAGCACCGGATTGAACGATTCCGAATACGAAACGTAAGGATTGAGCCCGAACGACGTCTCGTACATGACGCCAAGCCGCTTGGTCGTCGAAGAAATCTCCTGCGTCTGAGTTCCTTCGGCCTCGGATTGAAGCGTATCGTGGCGAATGCCCGCAGTTACCAACCACGACCCAAATCGCATCTGATCCTGAAGATACAAGCCGCGGACACTCTGGCGGATGCCAGGCTGCGGAGTCATCACGAAGCCGCCGAAAGCCCAGATCGGCGTCTGACCATAAACGGGGTTGTAAAGATTGAACGGATTGAGGTCGATGTCGAATCCGCTGCTCGACTTCTCGGTCACGTTCCGCAGATCGACGCCGAACAGCACCTTATGGGTCACCGGACCGCTGGTGAAGTTGAGTTCGCCACCCGTATCAGCCAGGACAGCGTCCCGCTTCGTCTTAAGTCCGTAAGCGTATCGGGTTACGCTCTGTTGCGCCGCATCGACATAGGGAAAGCCGGAATAGCTGTTCGGATACATGGTCCGATAAATGCCGTCGTCATGGGCGTAACGGACATTGCTGTACACTCTAAAATTGCTGCTGAACGAATGCTCGAACAGACTGGTGACTGACTTTGTCGTCGTCTGATAGAGATCGAAGCCCTGCTCGCTGGTGAAGCGATTGATCGGAATCTGCCCGTTGGGATTGGAAAACAGCGTGCCGTAGAGCGGCAGGAAGGCAGTGGACGAACCTGATGTGTCCTTCTGATAAAGGCCGGTCACCGTCCAGTTGGTGTCCTTCGTCGGCCGCCAGGTAATCGACGGCATGATCAATCGCCGATCGTTCTTGACAAAATCGGTCTGATAATCGGCGTCGCGGTAGATACCGATGATCCGATACAGCCACTCCCCGTCCGGAGTCATCTTGCCGGTCATGTCAGCCTGGATCTGCTTTCGGTTGAAGCTGCCATACTGCAGGCCGATCTCGCGATGCTCCTGTTCCTGCGGTCGTTTGGTGACGAGATTGATCAGCCCGCCCGAGGGGCTGTCGCCGAACAGCACCGATCCCGGCCCCCGCAGCACCTCGATCCGCGACAGCGTGAAGGGATCCGGCCGGGTCTGATTCCAGTATCCTCCATTCAGCAGACGCAAGCCGTCGAGATAGGTCA
>JAEYVN010000149.1 GCA_023431725.1 Pseudomonadota bacterium | reverse complement strand
GCGACGGGCTTCAACGTGGCGTCAAAAAAGCCCCAATGGACGGTATCAGGCGAAGCATCAAGTCGCTCGGTCATGTCATGCTCATTGCGTACAGGAAAGGCAGGAAGGCCCACTATACAAATTGGTCCTGCCTCAAGCGCCACCATTTTTTGTGCATCAACTGACGTCGCGAAGGCACGGCTCGCGCGCGCCGAGAGCTCGTCGCGGGATCAACGGCTTTTATTCTACTGAACGGCTGAAGGCGCAGACGACGATGGCTCGACGCTCGGAGCTTCTGCGCGCATCACGGCCCACAAGGACACCGCGATGAGCACCAGCGCGCTCAAGGCGATGACCACCCACATGACCCGATGAGGCTGCGAATGAGCCATGTGTCGATCCTTTAAAGCGGCTGGCTTCGGCGTCCGGCTGGGAGTTGCGGATTTTACGTCACAAAGTCGGCCCGTAGCGGTAAACGCGTGCGCGGCAATCGAGAACTGTCTACTGCATTGAAAGCGGTTTCAAACCGTATTCGCTGCAGGTCGCACTTGTTTTTCCTCCCGCCAACTGAACCATGTCACATACAGCGTCGGCAGGAAGATCAGCGTCAGGATCGTGGCCACCAGCAATCCACCCATGATCGCAAAGGCCATGGGCCCCCAGAACACGGTCGGCGCAATCGGGATCATGCCGAGGACGGTCGAAATCGCCGTCAGCATGATGGGGCGGAAACGAGCACTGCTGGCATCAATTGCGGCATCCATCACAGTCTTGCCGGCCTCCCGCTCGGCGTCGATCTGACCGATCAGGATCACGGCATTCTTGGTGATCATGCCGAGCAGCGCAAGAATGCCGATAATGGCGACGAAGCCCAGCGGCCGGTTCGACACCAGCAAGGCACCGACCACGCCGATGAGACCCAGTGGCCCCACCGTGAGCACGATAAACAGCTTCTGGAAGCTCTGAAGCTGGAACATCAGGACGGTGAACATGATCAGCAGCATCGCCGGAACAACGGCCACCACCGAAGCCTGCGATTTCGCGCTTTCCTCGACGGTGCCACCGACATCGAGGCGATAAGCAGATGGCAACGACTTGGAGAACGCCGTGATCTCCGGCGCCAGCGCCGACACGACCGTTTCGGGCAAAATTCCGGGACGGAGATCTGCCTGGACCGTAAGCGTCGGCAACCGGTCGCGGCGCCACACCAGCGGATATTCCTGCTCGTATTCAAAGCTGGCCAACTGGCTAAGCGGGACGGTGCGCCCGTTCGGCAGCGGGATGGCGGTTGTCCGCAACGTATCAATCGAAATCCGCTGCTGCTCGGTCGCCCGCACGATGACGTCAATCAGATAGATGTCATCGCGCACCTGCGTAACAGTGACGCCCGACACGACCGTGTTGAGCGTATTGGCCAACGCCTGTGAACTCAGGCCCAGCATCCGCGCTTCATCCTGATCGATCCTGATACGCAGCTGCCGTGCCGGCTCCATCCAGTCATAATTGATGTTCACGGTTTGAGGGTTCTTTGCCATCAACTCACCGAGCTGCAGCGAATACTCCCTGACCTTGGAAATGTCCGGACCTGTGATGCGATATTGTATCGGCCAGCCCACCGGCGGACCGAGTTCCAGCGGATAGACGCGCGCAACGACACTCGGGAATTCATCGGCCAGCAGCTTTTCCAGCTTCTTGTGCAGCCGTTCGCGCGCCGGCACATCCTTGGCAACGATGACCGCCTGCGAGAAGAAGCTGTTGGGAAGCTGGACGTTCAGCGGCAGATAGAAGCGGATTGCGCCACGCCCGATATAGGTGCTCCAGCGCGCAACGTCGGGATCGTCCTTCAATGCCGCATCGAACCGCTTGGCGATACTTTCGCTGGCATAGATCGATGCATTCTGCGGCAGGCTGAGATCGACCAGCAGTTCCGGCCGGTCCGAGGACGGGAAAAACTGGCGGGGGATCAGCGGCAGCGCCAGAAAGGAAGCGATGAACAATGCAATCGTCAGTGCGATCGTCAGCCATCGCGCACGGATCGCCCCCGTCAGAAATCGCTTGTAGGTCCGGAAGACGAAGCCCGGTTCGCTGCTCTGCGCAGCCGCCGGTGGCTTGAGGATCGCAATCCCGAGCAATGGCGCAAAGATCACTGCCACGAACCAGGATACGATCAGCGTGATGCCGACCACGGCAAAGAGCGAGAACGTATATTCGCCTGCCGAACTGGCGGCAAAACCGACCGGCACGAATCCGGCGATGGTCACCAGCGTGCCGGCGAGCATGGCGAAGGCATAGGTACGGAAGGCGAAGGTGGCCGCCGACACCTTGTCATCGCCCTGCGCCAGTCGCGTCAGCATCGCATCGGTCGTCGTCATGGCATCGTCGACGAGAAGCGCCAGCGCGATGATCAAGGCTCCCAGCGAAATGCGCTGCATGTCGATATTGGCGGCCTCCATCATGGAGAACACGATCGCAAGCGTCAGCGGGATCGCAGTCGCGATCACAAGACCGGGCCGCACGCCAAGGCTGATGAAAGAAACCACCAGAATGATGGCAACCGCCTGCCAGAGCGACGCCATGAATTCGGAGATTGCGTTTTCGACCGTTACGGCCTGATCTGCAACCAGTCGCGGCTCGACACCAATCGGCAGATTGGCACGCAGCTTGCCCATGACTGCTGTAATGTCCTTGCCAAGAGCAAGGATGTCGCCACCATCACGCATGGCGATGGCAAGGCCGATGGCGGGCTCGCCGTTCACGCGAAACATCGGCTGCGGCGGATCCGAAAGTCCTCGGCGTACGCTCGCGATATCGCTTAACCGCAACACGCGTCCGTCAACAACGAAGTTGACGTTGCGAACATCCTCTTCCGACAGGAATGCACCGGACACCCGCAACAACAAGGTCTCGTTTTCGGTCTGAACCGCGCCGGCCGGTTGCACGACATTTTGCGCCTGCAACGCGGCAAGCAGTGTCGCGCGGTTGAGACCGAGCGTGGCGAGATCCTTGGTCGAGAATTCGACGAAGATTCGTTCATCCTGCGCTCCGAGAATCTCGATCTTCGACACATCGGAGACGCGCAGCAACTCGGATCGGACATTCTCGACATAGTCGCGCAATTCGCGATGGGAAAATCCGTCGGCGGTGAAACCATAGATGATGCCGAACGTATCGCCAAAATCGTCGTTGAAGCCCGGACCGACAATCCCGGCCGGCAAGGTGCCGCGAATATCGCCGATGCTCTTGCGGACGTGGTACCAGATGTCCGGCACTTCGCGCGCCGTAGTGCTGCCCTTGAGGTTGACGAAGATTGTGGTCACGCCCGCACGCGTGAAGCTGCGGAGGAAATCGAGATTGGGCGTTTCCTGCAGTTTGCGCTCAAGCCGCTCGGTCACCTGCTTGAGCGTTTCCTCGACCGTCGCGCCTGGCCAGGCGGCCTGCACGACCATGGTCTTGATGATGAAGGTCGGATCTTCCGCGCGGCCGAGCCGGAAATAGGAGGCGAGACCCGCGAACACCGCAATGATCATCAGATAAATGGTGATGGAGCGATGCTTGAGCGCCCATTCCGACAGATTGAACCCGCTCATGGATTGCGTCCCAGCAGCCGGACCTGCTGCCCTGGATGCAAGGCCTGCACGCCCGCGGTCACGACGATCTCACCATCTTCAAGACCGTTCGAAACTGAGACCTGGTTCTGGTCGAACCGAACCACATCCACGTGACGCAGCGAGACGGTCTTTTTCTTTGGATCGACCACCCAGACCGACGGCTGCTGGTTGGCTCGCGTCAGCGCGCTCGCGGGAATGTCGAACACCGGAATAGCCGCAAGCTCCATGCGGCCGATCACCGTCGCACCCAATCGCATCTTCTCGGGCGGATCGCTGAGACCCACCTTGACCGCGAAGGTACGCGTCACAGGGTTGGCCTGTGGAGAAACCTCACGGACGTGACCTTGGACCGACACATTCGGATCATCGCTCAACGTCACAGTGATTGCAGGATCGCTCGGCGCCGCGCGGATCAACTGCGCGGGGACATCGAAGACCGCATCGCGGCCGCCCTTGCGGGCCAGGCGAACAATCATCTGGCCGACCTGCACGACCTCTCCGGCTCGCGGACCCGTTGCCGTCACGACACCCGGTGCATCGGCCTTCAGAACGGTGAAGCCGACCAGATCTTCTGCCGTCTTCAATTGCGCGCGGGCGGCATCGACCTGCGCTTCTGCCGTCTGCAGGGCTTGCGTCGCCTGGTCATGATTGACCCGCGTGGTCCAGCCCTGTTTGAGCAGCGTATCCTGCCGCTCGAAGTGGTTGCGCGCCTGTGTCACCTGCCCTTCCGCGGCCGTCAGGTTCGCCTGCGCCGCGCGCAAAGTATTCAGCTCATTCTGCGATTCGAGCTGAGCCACCAACTGACCGGTCTGAATGCGGTCGCCGAGATTGACGTCGACCTTCTGCAACCGCCCGGAAATCCGAAATGCGAGCGAGACCTCGTCCTCGGCCTCGATGCGCCCGGTGAAGGTGATCGGCACCCCGGTCTGCTTACGCTCGACGGCAATACTGCGAACCGGACGAATATCCGGCTCAGCCTTTTCGGCCTCGCCCGAGCAAGCCCCAAGCAAGGCCAAAAAGGTTAGCAGAATGAGCGTAATGCAAAGCGTTCGCCCCCCTGGCATCCGACGACAATCAGAAGCCGACATTTCACTATTCTCCATTGCGTTTGCCGCGACGTCCGAACCAGTTGCGGAAAACGCTCTACCTCACGTTGCAGTCAAAAAGCTCAGCCGATCTTGCTCAACTCTGCCTTCAGCTTTGCTTCCTCTTCATTCGACAGCGATGTCTTGAGGATGCGTGGCTTGTATGGCTCGATTTCCGGCAACACCTTGTCATCGGTCACGCTCTTGACCAGAACGAACAAGGCGGAAGAGCCTTGCGGGATCGTCTGACTCAGGCTCTTGATGAAGTCGTCATCAATGCCGAAGTCGGCGAGCGAACCGGACAGCGCACCGGCACCTGCACCCGCGACTGCACCGACTGCCATACCTGCCAATGGATTAAGAAATAGAACCCCTACCAGCGCCCCCCACAGCGCGCCCCATGTGCCGCCACTCGCTGCCCCCAGTGCCAGCAGATTGACGGCCTGCTTGATATGCACCTTTCCGTCCTGCTCGCGCTCCACGACACACGCATCCTCGAGATCAATCAGATGCTCCTTCTGCATGGACCGCAACTTGTTCAGCACTTCGTCCGCGGTATGAAGACCATCGAAACCTAGTACGATTAGATTGCTCATCTTGCTCTCCTTCTACACAAGTACGTTGCGCCAGATCAAAACGAACCGAATATCGAACCAAGAATGACGACCGCAGCCAACGCCACGATTGCGCCCACAATAGCAACCATGACGATATCGAAATAGCTTTCCCGATGATTTGATCCACACACAGCAAGGAGCGTCACGACTGCTCCGTTGTGAGGCAGGCTGTCCAGCGTCCCCGCGCCGATGACCGCGACGCGGTGCATTAATGCCGGATCGATATTGTTCAGCGCAGCAAGCTGCATGTATGTCTCACCGAGCGCATCGAGCGCAATCGTCAATCCGCCTGATGCGGAGCCTGTCAAAGCCGCGAGAATGTTGGTCGCGACTGCCAGTGATACCAGCGGTCCACCGCCAATGGACAGCACCCATTCGCGGACGACCGCAAAGGCCGGCAAGGCGGCCACCACCGCACCGAAACCGACAAGGCTCGCAACTGTCACTATGGGGAGCACGGATGCATTGGCACCGGCATCCATGCTTTCTCGGATTGACGGCAGCCGGCGGAAATTCAGAGCGAGCAAGCTCACTATCCCGGCCACCAGCGCGACCGCCACAGACCAGACGCCGCCAACCGCGGACAGCGACGTGCTGCCCCAGCGCTCCTCGGCAAGGAACGAAACATCAAGGCGCGGCAGGATCACGAAGGACATCAGAAGATTGACCAGAATGACAACCACCAGCGGCGCAGCGGCAACGAGGACCGGAGGCGATTTCTCGCTGTGCTTGCCGTGACCAATTTCCGCCGGATCGAACTCGCGTGAAGCGGTAGCCCGCTCGCGGATCAGCTGATCATCCACGAGCGCCGGCTCCTTGAAATCGTCACTGGCGAAACCAACCCCTGCGCGCCGTGCGGCCGCTTCCGCACGGGCCAGCCACCAAAGCCCGAAACCAAGCATGATCGCCGATGCGATCACACCGAGGCCAGGCGCCGCAAACGGCGTCGTGCCGAAGAACGGCATTGGAATCGCGTTTTGCACCGCAGGCGTGCCGGGAAATGCCGTCATGGTGAAGGTCGAGGTGCCAAGCGCGATGGCAGCGGTCATCAGCCGGCGCGGAATATCGGCCGCCCGAAACAAGGTGATGGCCATCGGCCCCAGCACGAAGAATGCAACGAAGACATTGACGCCGCCATAGGTGACGATGGCACCAGCCAGCACCACGGCAAGCACCACACGCTTGGCGCCCAGCCAATCGTTCATGCTGCGCGCGATGACCTGCACCGAACCGCTGTCGTCCATCAATTTGCCGAACAGCGCGCCGAGCAGAAAGATCGGGAAGAACTGCGCCAGAAACTGGGCCGCACTGCCCATGAAGGTCTGCGTCCAGTTCGCAAGCAGCGGCTCGCGGGCAAAAAACGCAGCCAGCAGCGCCGAAGCCGGGGCCAGCAGCAAAACGCTCCAGCCACGATAGGCCAGAGCGATCAGCAGTCCAAGCGCAACGAGGATCCCCAGAAGCCCCATGTCAAACCTGATCAAGAAGGACATCGAGATCGACGGTCGATGTGACGCCGATATCACTGCCATGTGTCAGCAGAAAAACGTCTGCGGCCTTGCGGCCGGCCTCCTTCAGCATGCTGAGAAATTCCCATTCCGCATTCAGCTTGGAGGAATAGCCCAGAGACGCCATGACTTCATTGCGGACAAGATGAACGCGCATCTCCGCCCAAAGCCTTCCCTCGGTGTCGCCGGGGTCGGCCACACGACGCAGTAGCGCCATCATCCGCAATTCCTTGAGGGCGACAGCATTGAATGAAATCTCGTTCATTCGGCTGATGATGTCACTCGCCGTGCTTGGCGTGCCGGGACGCTCGATCGGATTGACAGGGATGAGAATCGTATCCTTCGACTGGCATTCGCGCACCAGCGGCGTCATGGTCGGATTGCCCGAATAGCCACCATCCCAATAGGCCTCACCATCGATCTGGACCGCCTGAAAGAG
>JAEYVN010000106.1 GCA_023431725.1 Pseudomonadota bacterium | reverse complement strand
TCAAGCGTGCGCTGTTGATCGGGGCGGAGACGTTCTCCCGTATTCTCGATTGGAATGATCGCACCACCTGCGTCCTGTTCGGTGATGGGGCGGGTGCCGTGGTGATCGAAGCGCAGGAACAGCCCGGCACGATGAATGACCGCGGCATCCTGACCAACCATCTTCGTTCGGATGGCCGGCACAAGCACAAGCTTTATGTCGACGGCGGTCCGTCATCGACGCAGACGGTCGGTCACCTCCGCATGGAGGGCAAGGAAGTATTCAAGCATGCCGTTTCGATGATTACGGACGTCATCAAGGACGCCTTCAAGGCCACCGGCTACACGGCGCGCGATCTCGACTGGTTCGTTCCCCACCAGGCCAATCGCCGCATTATCGACGGGTCGGTGATGAAGCTGGGTCTCGACCCGGCGAAAGTGGTCATCACGGTGGACAAGCACGGGAATACGTCTGCCGCTTCGATCCCGCTCGCGCTTTGCGCGGGTATCGCGGATGGTCGGATCAAGAAGGGCAACCTGGTCATGTTCGAGGCGATGGGCGGCGGCTTTACCTGGGGCGCTTCACTCGTCCGAATGTAGTCTTTTACCGCATTAACATGCGTTCGGCTCTTCATTTCGCGCTTGAAGTTGGGTGGCCGACGTCAAAATAGGTTGGCTTACCGAATTTTCTTCGGTTGACCATGCAAAAGTAACTCCGTATCGTCTTGTAAAATAAGAAGGATCGCCGAGTAGGGGCTGACAGGCGATGACGGTTAAGACAGTAACGCGGGCGGATCTGTGTGAGGCGGTCTACCAGAAGGTAGGCCTGTCACGGACGGAATCAGCAACATTGGTCGAACAGGTGCTGAAGGAAATCACCGATTGCCTCGAGCGCGGTGAAACCGTGAAGCTGTCCTCGTTCGGCTCTTTCGTGGTGCGCAAGAAAGGCGAACGGATCGGGCGCAATCCGAAGACCGGCAAGGAAGTGCCGATCTCGCCGCGCCGCGTGATGGTGTTCAAGCCATCGGCCATTCTGAAACAGCGGATCAACGGCGAGTCGGAAAACGGCGTCGTCGACGATACTGACTCGCACTAGAGCGTTGGACGAAGTTTGTCTTCTCTAACGATTACTTGGCGAATGAAGCAGCTTGATGCGGAGGCCTGATTGGACAAGGCGCCCGACGCATTCCGAACCATCAGCGAGGTGGCTGACGACCTTAAGGTGCCGCAGCACGTGCTGCGCTTCTGGGAAAGCCGTTTCAGCCAGATCAAGCCCATGAAGCGCGCCGGCGGGCGCCGGTACTATCGCCCGGATGATGTCGATTTGCTGCGCGGCATCCATCACCTGCTTTACGGGGAAGGCTACACCATTCGCGGTGTGCAGCGTATTCTGCGCGACCAGGGTCTGAAGTTCGTACAGACGGTCTGGCAACCCGGTGCCGAACAGCCAACGCATGGACCCGTCGACGATAACGGCGACGAGCCGGACACGTCCGATCACAACGAAGACGATCAGGATGTCGCGTTCAGCGATACGCCCGATGATTATGCGCCCCCATCCCAGCGGCCGGCTATGGCCCCCCGGCCCCAGGCAACGCCGGCTGCCATTCGGGCACAGATGTCACGCGACGATCTTCGCCGGCTGCAATCGGCGCTGTTCGAATTAAGCGAATGCCGCCGATTGCTCGACGGGGTCCTGCTGGATGCAGAACCCGAAATCGAAGCTCAGGCCGACTGACGGATCACCTCGCGTAGGCTCGGACGTTTGCCAACGGCGACCGCTCAGGACGCCTTCTTCGCGTCGTCGCGATAGTAGTAATTGGCGTTCCGACCGAAGGCGAGGCGGCGGATCACGCGGCGCATGCCTTCGCTGCGGCGGAGCGGTTCGACGGCGCTTGCGGCGGTGCGGAACACCGCGAGTTTGGCGCTGTCGAGTGCCGGATTCGCGCCCGGCGGGTTCTGTGGAATGCCGATGCTGCGGAGCATCGAGTTCATCGTGAAGATGTCGTTACGGCGGCGGACCTCTTCGGATTTCCAGGTCAGCGACAGCGAGATCGAATAGCTGCCGGCCGTGCGGACCCAGTGCGGCCATTGATAGGGCACGAACACGCCTTCGCCTGGCTTCAGAATGTAGGTCGTGCATTTGGCATCGAACCTTGCCTCGTACGGGATGTTTCGATGTTTCACGACGACGTCTTCCAGGGCTTCCTCCGATGCAATGGAGCGATCCCGGTTGTCATAGACATGGAAGAACTTGTCGCCGTGAATCTGGAAGAAGAAATTCTCGTCGCTGTCGGCATGGAATGGCGTCGTTGACTCTGCCGACGAGACGAAGATGAAGCCGCGAATGTCCTCGAAACCCGCAGCTTTCAAATTGTCGTAACCACGGGTGTGCGCCACCTCCATCAGCGCATCCTCAATCAGCTTGCCATAGGCGGGGTGGGTCTCGACATGCTTGAGCACCATCCACGCGCCGGCGGATTCGATGTTGCGGACGATGACTTCCGGATCGAGATCGACCGTCGGCGTCGTTTCCGGATTCTGGCTGATGGCCGCCTTGCCGGAATTATATTCGATGCGGTCGCGCGGCAATTCGCGCACCAGTTCGGCAAGCTTTGGCAGCGTGAGCAGCGGATTGTCGGTGAAATGATGGCGGAGCGAAAAGGGCAGATGCGGAAAGGCTTCTGTCAGCGCCGCCGTATCGGTCGGTTCGAAATATGTCATGACAGTTTCTCCTTGATGCGTCTCATCGTTCGAAAGCACTCGATCGCGGCATAGCGGGCGCGAAGGAGGGCCTTGATGGCTGCGGCTTTCGGGGCGCCGGGGTAGAGCGGAATGAACACGTCGGCGATCTCGATGCGCTCGCGCCAGATGTGGTCGATCATCGGATGTTCGCCGTCGGCCGATGAATCGGCGAAACGGATGGTGGCGTCCGTACAGAGATGGCGCGTCAGATCGAGTGTGAGCTGCACGCCGGGAGACATGCGCGCCTCGTCTTCGTCCATGGCGATCTTGAAGAAATAGGCGCGATCCTGATCGCGCAACACAAGCCCGGAAGCGATGGCCGTGCCATTGCGCGTCAGGCTGATGATCTCGAACAGGCCTTCCGCGGCCAGCGCAGCGGATGCCTCTCGAATGAAGGCCGTATCGCCGTCGTGCTGACCAAGGCCCGTTCCGCGCAAACCTTTCCAGCCCTTCTGTTCGAGGACCAGGAAGCGTTCGAGGGCGGCGGCGACATCGCTCGGCGTCGAAGCGATTTCGATCGAGAGCGGACCAAAATCTTCGAGACGATTGCGCTGGCGGCGCAACTCCTTCAGCTTCTTGGCGCCAAGCGCCGACCGTAACAGCGTGTCGGCATCCTGTGTGGCATCGAGTGCCGCGCGTTTGAAGCTGCGCATGACGTCGAAGCTCAAACCTCGCTCCGACAAGGCCTGTTTCATCGC
>JAEYVN010000098.1 GCA_023431725.1 Pseudomonadota bacterium | reverse complement strand
ACCGCCGGCCTGCAATTGCAGGAAGGCTGCGATCAGTTGCAGCGAGTTGCCGACGCGGTGGTTGACCTCCCGCAGCAGCATTTCACGTTCGACGGCCAGCCGTTCAAAGCGGTCGCGCTGTTCGCGCAATTCGGCTTCGGCGGCTTCCTTGGCACGGCGCAGGCGCATGGCATCGGCGGCTGTCGTCAGCGCCGCGAGCAGGAGAGGGACGAAGTGACCCGAGGCATCCTTCAGCACGTAATCGAATGCGCCGGCTTTCAGGGCAGATACGGCGATCGTGCTGTCCTGTGCGCCGGTGACGATGATCACCGGCGGATGATTGGGCATGTCCTGGATGATCTTCAGCGCCTCGAGCCCATCCAGCTCCGGCATGAAATGGTCGAGGGCGACGACATCGAACGCTTCGTTCTGGAGTCGTTCGACCGCGGCGCGACCGTTTTCGACCGCAACGACGCGAATGCCTCGCGCACCAAGCCCACGCTCGACCAGCCGCCGCAGGCCTGGTTCATCGTCAGCGTAGAGGACGCTCTTGGGCATGGGGCGTATGCTGTCCGGTTCAGGTGGTTTCGGGCACTTGGATAACCGAGAAGAACAGCCCCAATTGCCGGATCGCATTGGCGAAACTGTCGTAATTCACCGGCTTGGTGATGTAGACATTGGCGCCGAGATCATAACAGCGCTTGATCTCGCGCTCGTCATCGGTGGTGGTGAGGACCACGACCGGCGTGCGCTTGAGATGTTCGTTTTCTTTCACGCGCCTGAGGATATCGACACCGCTCATATCGGGCAAATTGAGGTCGAGCATGATCAGCATCGCCCGGCCGCGATTGCCGACGCCGGTGCCATCGGTGCCGAACAGGTAACTGATGGCGTCCGTGCCGTTCGCGAAGGGGATGATCTCGTTGCTCACACCGGCACGACGGATGTTCTTCTCGATGAGGCGCGCATGCCCCTCATCGTCCTCGACCATGACGATCTGGACGTGTTCAGTCATGCTGCCTGTCTTTCTTCCGCCTGCATACGACGCGGCAGGGTGACCACGAATGTCGTGCCTTCGCCGAGTTGGGATTTGAGTGTCATGTATCCGCCGAGCCTGCGCACCAGCGCCCGGACATGGGCCAGGCCGATGCCTTCACCCGGTTGATCCTGCTGCCCCGCCCGGCGAAACAGATCGAAAATACGTTGGTGATCTTCCTGTGCGATGCCGCGGCCATTGTCCTCGATCTCGTAGACGACCTGCGCATGGTCCGTGCGGCCACGGATTTCCACGCGCCCCGGACGGTCAGGCTGTGTGTATTTCAGGGCGTTGTCGACGAGATTGGAGAATATCTGCTCCAGCGCCAGGCGGTCGCTCTTGATCGGGGGCAAGCTCGTCACCGTGATGTCGATATTCTTCTCTGCTGCGCGATGCGCGACTGAATCTGCGATGGATTTCACGAGGTCGTCCATACTGATATATTCGGGCTTGAATTCCCGTCGTCCTTCGCGCGACAGCTTCAAGATCGAGTTGATGAGCCGATCCATCTTGCCGATGGAGCCTTTGATGAACCCCAGCGATTCATCGAAATCGCGGGACATTTCTACATCGTTTTCTGCGGCTTCGGTATCGTCTTTTCGAAGTGTGGATAGCAGTTCGAATATGTCTTTTTTTATAGCTTCCAGTTCCGCGGTGAAGCCCATGATGTTGACCAGCGGCGACCGCAGGTCGTGGCTGACGATGTAGGCGAAACGCTGGATTTCATCATTGGCTTCCCGCAAGTCCGACGTCCGTTCGGCAATGATGGCTTCCAGGTTATCGTTGGCGGCCTGCAGCGCGTGCTGGGCCCGATCGCGCTGGCGGATGGTACGCTGCACGAGATAGACCGAAATCCCGCCGATCAGGAGGATCAGGCCGGAGCCAAGGAGCGACGCCGATACGAGGATGAAATTGGTGCGAATGACTTCTTCGCGCCGCTGGTTCGCCTGCCGGCGCTCGGCATTGTACATTTTCACGACCACGTCGCGGATCGCGTCCATCAGTTGCAGGCCTTTGCCTTCCCCGATGATGTTGCGGGCCTCTTCGTACTTTCCTGCGTCGGAAAGCGCGACGACCCTGGCCAAGTCGGCCAGCCTTTGGCGCACGAGATCTGCCACCGGCGCGAAGTCCGATTGCAGTGCGGGTGTGTTCTCAAGGATCTTTTGCGCGGCTTCAAGCGCCGGGATGGAGTTCTTCGCAGCTGCTTCGTATTCGTCACGATAGGCTGGCTGGCCGGTGATCACGTAACCGCGCTGCGCGGACTCGGCGCGGCGCAGATTCAGAAGGATCAGCGACAGACCGTTCTGGACATCGAGGGTTTGAATGACCGCATCCGCCTCGTCATTCGAGCGATCAACCAACCACACAGTCGCTGCGCTGATCAGGACGATAACGATGAATCCGATGGCGAGCAGGAGAGGCTGTGCGCCGGACGACTGCGAGGGCGCCGTCCCGGCGGATGTCTCAGTCTTGGTCATGTTCCGATAAAATGCTCCCGAACCCGAATGCCCCAAACGCGCTGGAGCCTGATTGGTTCCGGATCATTTCCCGAAAACCGTCAGGACTCCATTCCACCCTGGGCAAGGAAGTGCTCAAGCCAGTGAATCGAATAATTGCCGTCGATGATGTCCTGATTGCGGACCAGCGTGCGGAACAGCGGCAGCGTCGTTTCGACGCCATCGACAACGAATTCGTCGAGCGCCCGTTTCAGCCGCATCAGGCATTCCTGCCGCGTCTTGCCGTGGACGATCAGCTTGCCGACCATCGAGTCGTAATAGGGCGGGATCGTGTAGCCCTGATAGGCCGCGGAATCGACACGCACGCCAAGCCCGCCTGGCGGATGGTAATGCAGGATCTTGCCGGGCGAGGGGCGGAAGTTGAACGGATTCTCCGCGTTCACGCGACACTCGATGGCGTGACCGTAGAAATTCAGTTCGTCCTGCTTGCAGGGAAGATCGCCGCCGGCCGCGACACGGATCTGTTCAAGCACGAGGTCGATATCGGTGATCATTTCCGTCACCGGATGTTCGACCTGGATGCGCGTATTCATTTCGATGAAATAGAATTCGCCGTCCTCGTACA
>JAEYVN010000048.1 GCA_023431725.1 Pseudomonadota bacterium | reverse complement strand
GAGGAATCGACGCTGGAGATTCCGCTCGGCAGCGGGCCCTACAAGGTCGGACGCTTCGAGGCCGGACGCTACATCGAATATGAGCGCGTCAAGGACTGGTGGGGCGCGGACCTGCCGACCGAGCGCGGGCAGAACAATATCGATGTGATCCGCTACGAATTCTATCGCGATCGCGACGTTGCGTTCGAGGGCTTCACCGGCCGCAATTATTCATTCCGCGAGGAATTCACCTCGCGGATCTGGGCGACGCGCTACGACTTTCCGGCGATCCGCGACGGCCGCGTGAAGCGCGATGTGCTGAAGGACGAGACGCCGTCCGGTGCGCAGGGCTGGTTTCTCAATATGCGCCGGTCGAAATTCAAGAATCCGCAATTGCGTGAGGCGCTGATCTACGCCTTCGACTTCGAATGGACCAACCGCACCATCATGTATGGCTCGTACGAGCGCACGCATTCGGTGTTTCAGAATTCCGACATGATGGCGACCGGCAAGCCGAGCGAAGCCGAACTGAAGATCCTGGAGCCGTTCCGCGGCAAGGTGCCGGACGAAGTGTTCGGCGAGCCGTTCGTGCCGCCGGTGTCGGACGGCTCCGGCAACGACCGCAACCTGCTGCGGCGCGCGTCGCAATTGCTCAATCAGGCCGGCTATCCTGTGAAGGACGGCAAGCGCGTCGGACCGAACGGCGAACGCATCACCATCGAATTCCTGCTCGATGAGCCGAGCTTCCAGCCGCACCATGCGCCCTTCATCAAGAATCTCGGCGTGCTCGGCATCGACGCCAATATCCGGCTGGTCGATCCGGTGCAGCAGCGCGCGCGGCTGAACGATTTCGACTTCGATATCGCCATCCAGCGGTTCGGCTTTTCGACGGTGCCGGGGGAATCGCTGCGCTCGTATTTCTCCTCGCGCGCGGCCGAGACCAAGGGCTCGAACAATCTGGCGGGCATCTCCGATCCGGTGATCGATGCGCTGATCGACCAGATCGTCGCAGCGCCGACGCGCCCGGACCTGGTGATGTCCTGCAAGGCGCTCGACCGCGTGATCCGCGCCGGCCGCTACTGGGTGCCGCAATGGTACAAGGCCTCGCACTGGCTCGCCTATTGGGACGTGTTCGACCGGCCCGCGCAGGGCAAGCCGAAATATGGCCGCGGCATTCCCGACACATGGTGGTACGATCCGCAGAAAGCGGCGCAGGTGGAGCGCAGAGGGTAATCGTCAACGGCCGGGCATGAGCGGTGAAGACGCTGTCTTCAAGGTCTTGTGTGCCGGCCATCCACGTCTGTTAATTTTTCCGCAAGCAAAGTCGTGGATGCCCGCGACAAGCGCGGGCATGACGAGTGAAAGAATGGGCGCCTATATCATCCGACGTCTGCTGCTGATGATCCCGACCTTGTTCGGCATCATGCTGGTCTCGTTCACAGTGATCCAGCTGGCGCCGGGCGGACCGGTCGAGCGCATCATCGCGCAATTGTCGGGGGCCGATACCGGCGCCACGTCGCGCGTATCCGGCTCTCCCGGCGGTGATTTCGGCGGCCGCATGGGCGCGGAGGGCGCTGCCTCGATCGATGGCGCGTCATCGCGCTATCGCGGCGCGCAGGGGCTCGATCCGGAATTCATCAAGAAGCTGGAGCAGCAATTCGGCTTCGACAAGCCGGCCTATCAGCGCTTCTTCCTGATGATGTGGAATTATATCCGCTTCGATTTCGGCAAGAGCTACTTCCGCGACATCAGCATTCTCGATCTCATCAAGGAGAAGCTGCCGGTTTCGATCTCGCTCGGCCTCTGGATGACGCTGCTGGTCTATCTGATCTCGATCCCGCTCGGCATCCGCAAGGCGGTGCTGGACGGCTCGTCGTTCGATACCTGGACGTCGGCCATCATCATCGTCGGCTATGCGATCCCGGGCTTCCTGTTTGCGATCCTGCTGATCATCCTGTTTGCCGGCGGCTCGTTCCTCGACTGGTTCCCGTTGCGCGGATTGACCTCCGACAACTGGTCGCAACTCCCCTGGTATTCGAAGATCATCGATTATTTCTGGCATCTGACGCTGCCGATGACGGCGATGATGCTCGGCGCCTTCACCACCATGGCGATGCTGACCAAGAACTCGTTCCTGGATGAAATCCGCAAGCAATATGTGCTGACCGCCAAGGCCAAGGGCTGCAACAGCCGCCAGGTGCTCTACGGCCATGTGTTCCGCAACGCGATGCTGATCATCATCGCCGGCTTCCCCTCGACCTTCATCAGCGCCTTCTTCGCCGATGCCTTCCTGATCGAGACGATTTTCTCGCTCGACGGTCTCGGCCTGCTCTCGTTCGAGAGCATCATGAATCGCGATTACGCGGTGGTGTTCGCCAATCTCTATATCTTCGCGCTGATCGGCCTGTTCGTCAGCCTGCTCTCCGACATCATCTATACGCTGGTCGATCCGCGGATCGACTTCGAGGCGCGCGAGGTCTGACATGGATGCGCGCGTCAACAACACCCAGCCTGAAACCGGCACGATCGGCGCCACCGGGCTGACCGTTCCGCCCGAACGCCGGCCGCTGGCGATCTCGCCGATCAATCGGCGGCGCTGGGAGAACTTCAAGAAGAACAAGCGCGGTTACTGGTCGCTCTGGATTTTCCTGACGCTGTTCCTGATCACGCTGTTCGCCGAGTTCATCGCCAACGACAAGCCGTTCCTCGTTCGCTACGACGGTCGTTTCTATTTCCCGGCGATCTTCACCTATGCCGAGACCACCTTCGGCGGTGAATTCGAGACGGCGGCCGATTATCGCGATCCTTATCTGCAGGAGAAGGTCGCGGAAAAAGGCGGCTTCATGCTGTGGCCGCCGATCCGCTATTCCTATTCGACCCACAATCTCGATCTGCCGACGCCGGCGCCGTCACCGCCGACATGGATGCTGACCGAGGAGCAATGCAAACCGGTGGTCGAGCGCAAGAAGCTGAATAGCTGCCGCGATCTCGAATTCAACTGGCTTGGGACCGACGATCAGGGCCGCGACGTGCTGGCACGACTGATCTACGGCTTCCGCATTTCGGTGCTGTTCGGACTGATCCTGTCGAGCATCTCGTCGGTGATCGGCGTCGTGGCCGGTGCGGTGCAGGGTTATTTCGGCGGCAAGGTCGACCTTCTGTTCCAGCGCTTTCTCGAGATCTGGACGTCGGTGCCGCAGCTGTTCCTGCTGATGATCATCTCGTCGGTGCTGACGCCGAGCTTCTTCGTGCTGCTCGGCATATTGCTGCTGTTCTCGTGGGTGTCGCTGGTGGGACTGGTGCGCGCCGAATTCCTGCGCGGCCGCAATTTCGAGTATGTCACCGCGGCGCGGGCACTGGGCGTCTCCAACCTCCACATCATGTTCCGACACCTTCTGCCGAACGCGATGGTGGCGACGCTGACCTTCCTGCCGTTCATCCTGTCCGCGTCGGTCACGACACTGACTGCGCTGGACTTCTTGGGGTTAGGCCTGCCGCCCGGCTCGCCTTCTCTCGGCGAGTTGCTGTCGCAGGCCAAGGCCAACATCCAGGCGCCATGGCTCGGCATTGCCGGCTTCTTCTCGATCGCGATCATGCTGTCGCTGCTGATCTTCATCGGTGAAGCGGTGCGCGACGCCTTCGATCCACGAAAGATCTTCACATGAGCGGTGAAAAGCCCATTCTCTCGGTGAAGGATCTGTCGATTGCCTTCACCCAGGCCGGCCGCACGACGCTGGCCGTCGACCGCATCTCGTTCGACGTGAAGCCGCGCGAGACCGTGGCGCTGGTCGGCGAATCCGGCTCGGGTAAATCGGTCACGGCGATGTCGGTGATGAAGCTGCTGCCTTATCCGGCAGCGAGCCCTCCCAGCGGCACGATCCACTTCAAGGATCAGGAATTGCTCGGCATGTCCGAGCGCGAGATCCGGCGCATTCGCGGCAACGACATCACCATCATCTTCCAGGAGCCGATGACGTCGCTCAATCCGCTGCACACGATCGAGCGGCAGATCCGGGAGATTCTGGATCTGCACGTCGGTCTGCGCGGTGATGCGGCGCGCAAGCGCATCGTCGAATTGCTGACTCAGGTCGGCATTCCCGATCCGGCCGGGCGGCTCGCCAGCTATCCGCACCAGATGTCCGGCGGCCAGCGGCAGCGCGTGATGATCGCGATGGCGCTCGCCAACGAACCCGATCTGCTGATCGCCGACGAGCCGACGACGGCGCTCGACGTGACCGTGCAGGCGCAGATCCTGAAGCTGCTGAAGGAGCTGCAGGTGCGGCTCGGCATGGCGGTGCTGTTCATCACCCATGACCTCGGCATTGTGCGCAAGATCGCCGATCGCGTCTGTGTCATGAACAAGGGCCAGATCGTCGAGAAGGGCGATGTCGAGACGATCTTCTCGAAACCCGAGCATCCCTATACGCGCGCGCTGCTGAACGCTGAGCCGCGGCCCGATCCGGCGCCATTGCAGCCGACGGCGCCGGTGATGGTGAAGACCGACGACCTCAAGGTGTGGTTTCCGATCAAGCGCGGCGTGCTGCGCAAGACCGTCGGTCACATCAAGGCGGTGGATGGCGTTTCGGTCGAAGTGCGGCAGGGCGAGACGCTCGGCATCGTCGGCGAGTCCGGCTCCGGCAAGACCACGCTTGGTCTCGCGATCCTGCGGCTGATCTCCTCGGAAGGCCCGATCGTGTTTATGGGCAAGGACGTTCAGGGATTCAAGTTCAAGCAGATGCGGCCGCTGCGCAGCGACATGCAGATCGTGTTTCAGGACCCGTATGGTTCGCTCAGTCCGCGCATGTCGGTCGCCGACATCATTGAGGAAGGCCTGCTCGTGCATCATCCGAAGATGTCGGCGCATGAGCGTGAGGCGATGGTGATCCAGGCGCTGACCGATGTCGGCCTCGATCCCGAAACACGCTTCCGCTATCCGCACGAATTCTCCGGCGGCCAGCGCCAGCGCATCGCAGTGGCGCGCGCCGTGGTGCTGCAACCGAAATTCGTCGTGCTCGATGAACCCACTTCGGCGCTCGACATGCTGATCC
>JAEYVN010000046.1 GCA_023431725.1 Pseudomonadota bacterium | reverse complement strand
TTGCTGACGCGGCTGTCGGGGCACTGGATGATGGGCCGCGTGACACTGACGCCTCGCATTCGCCGCATGCTGGAGGCGCTGCCGGGTTCGGTGGTTGCAGCACTGGTGATGCCGGTGATGGTGAAGGACGGTCTGCCGGCGACGCTGGCCATTGTCACCGTCGGCGCCTTGATGATCTGGCGGCGCAATGAATTCGTTGCGCTCGCCTGCGGTATCGCCGTGGCGGCCGGCCTGCGCGCGCTTTACTGATCGAGCGTCTTTCGCGTTCGTATCAGTGTCTCGTCTGGCGTGCCGGAGGCATCGATTTCAGTCCAGGTCATGGCACCGAGATCATAATCCGCCTGGCTGCGGACAACCTCGGCATCGGCATCCGAGGCATCGCCGGTGCGGCCGCCGACGCGTTTGATGCGGGTGTCGATGTCAGCTGTCAGGAAGAAGCCGTGGAACGGCACCCGCGATGCTTTTGCCAGTTCGGCGACCGGTTCGCGCTCATCTGTCTTCGCAAAGACGGCATCGATGATCGCCGAATGTCCAGCGGCGAGAACGCGCTGCGCCTGCTCCTTGAGCAGGTGGTAGATCGTCTCCGAAACGGCGGGCTTGTACGCGTCTTTCGGGAGCTTTTCTGTTTCGGCGGCATCGAACAGGCGTTTGCGCATGACGTCGGAGCGCAACACCACGGCGCCGGGTTCCGGCGGGATGAAGGACGCGAGCGCACGCGCCAGCATTGACTTGCCGGTACCGGATAATCCGCCCACCGCAATCAGCATCGGCTTGGGCGCTGCAATCAGCGTCGTCGCCAATGCGAAATAACGTCGGGCGCTGTCTTCAATGGTTTTCTTCTTGGCGTCGTTGGCATGGCCGAGCTTCGCTGCCGTCACTTTCGCCCGGATCGCCGCGCGGATTGCCATGAAGAGGGGAAGGGCGGCCAGCGCATCGAGATCATCGTCGCGCCGCGTATCGGTGAGATAGCGATTGAGAACGACATTCGCCTGCGGCCGCAAATCACGTTCGACGAGATCCATCAACAGAAAGGCGAGATCGTACAGCACGTCACCCGACGCGACGACAGGATCGAACTCGATGGCATCGAACAGCACCGGCTTGCCGTCGATCAGGGCGATGTTGCCGAGATGCAGGTCACCATGGCCGCGACGCACCAGGCCCATCTCGCCGCGTTGACGCAGCAGCGGCAGCAATTTCGTCAGTGCGCGGCGGCAGGCTTCGGTGAAGGTCTTTGCGTCCTTTGAGGGAAACAGTGCCGGCCATTGCCCGAAAGCTTCGTCATTCTGTTCGACATAGTCGCCGAGTGCGGCGATCCATTTGCCGGCATCGGCAACCGGTGTGCTCTGGTGCGCCTTCGCAACGATACGGCCGAGATCGTCGGCCAACGCGGTGTCGATCTTGCCGCCATCGGCGAGGCGATCGAACGTCGCATTTTCGTCGAAACGCTGCATCTCCAGCGCCCATTCCACCGGTTCACCATCGCCGCCCAGCGAGAGCCGCCCGGCATTGTCCTTCGTGATTGCAACAACGCCGCGATAGATGTTCGGTGCGAATGGCCTATTCACCTCCAGTTCCGCCTCGCAGGCGGCCTTTCGCTTGGCCAGCGTCGAATAGTCCAGGAACGGAAACTGCACGGCGCGCTTGACCTTCAGCACGCGATCACCCGTGAGGAAGACAACAGCGCCATGCGTGTCGATGCGGCGCACGTCATTGCCGCCATGTGTGCGCGGATCGGCCAGAAAGGCGAAGACGTCGTCCTGGGAGTTGGAGGCTTTGGGCATCGGCGCTGAACTTATTGTATCGGATGGCGGTGCTTTTGCACGGCCGTGACGTTCCAATGTCACCCGCTCCAATCGGTTCCCGCAAATCGGTGCCGGACGGCTTGACCCGGCGGCGTTCCCGCTGAAAATGCGCCCGCCAGCGGACGCTGGTATTGCATCAACGGAGACCGGACGTGCTCATCGATCACAGAACCTATACCGTAAAGCCGGGCACAGTGCAGGCCCACCTCGAGATCTACGAGCAATACGGCCTCGCGACGCAGGTTAAGCATCTCGGTCAGCCGCTGGCCTATATGTTCACCGAAAGCGGCGAATTGAATACCATCGTGCACATCTGGGCCTACGAAAGCGCGGCAGATCGTGAAAAGCGGCGCGCTGCCATGATGGCCGATCCGGACTGGAAAGTTTACCAGCAGAAGAACCGCGAAGCCGGCTATCTCATCGGCCAGGTCACCAAGCTGATGACGCCAGCGAAGTTCGCCAAGATGGCGCGTCCATAACGATCGTCCAGTAGCGGAAAGAAAAGGTACACCATGCGCAGCAATGACGGTTCGCGAACCGGCGGCGAAATCCTCGTCGATCAACTTGTCGCGCATGGTGTGCGCCACGCCTTCTGCGTGCCCGGCGAAAGCTATCTCGCCGCGCTCGACGCGTTTCACGACCGCTCGATCGAACTCACCATCTGCCGGCAGGAGGGTGGTGCGGCAATGATGGCCGAAGCTGTCGGCAAGGCGACGGGCCGGCCGGGCATCTGCTTTGTCACGCGCGGGCCGGGCGCGACCAATGCGTCGCCGGGCATCCATATCGCGATGCAGGACTCGACGCCGATGATCGTGTTCGTCGGTCAGGTTGCGCGCGACATGCGCGAGCGCGAGGCGTTCCAGGAGCTCGATTATCGTGCTGTGTTCGGCACCATGGCGAAATGGGCGACCGAAATCGACGATGCTGCGCGCATTCCGGAAATCGTGTCCCGCGCTTTTCATGTCGCGACCAATGGCCGTCCCGGCCCTGTGGTCATCGCCCTGCCGGAAGACATGCTGACCGACCGCGCGATCGTGGCGGACGCACCGGCTTTCGAGCCGATGGAAACATGGCCCGGTCTCACCGACATGTCGCGTCTGCAGAAGATGCTGTGGGCGGCGAAGAAGCCGATCATGCTGCTCGGTGGTAGCCGCTGGTCGGAGAATGCCGTTGCCGCGACGCAGCGTTTCGCCGAGCGTTTCGATTTGCCGGTGGCGACGACCTTCCGCCGCCAGCATCTGTTTGATCAGACGCATGGCAATTACGCCGGCGATCTCGGCATCGGCGCCAATCCAAAATTGCTGGCGCGCATCAAGGACGCCGATCTCGTCATTCTGGTCGGCGGCCGTATGGGCGAGATGCCGAGCCAGAGCTACACGCTGTTCGATATCCCGTCGCCGCGACAGACTTTCGTGCATGTGCATCCGGGCAGCGAAGAACTCGGTCGTGTTTATTGTCCCGCGCTGGCGATCAACGCCTCGCCGACAGCCTTTGCCGCAGCGCTCGAAGGCCTGCAGGCGCCGAACGAAATCGCCTGGTCGGACGAGACGCGCACGGCCAATTCCGATTATCGCGCCTTCACCGACAAGGCGACCGATGTGCCGGGTGCGGTCAATCTCGGCGAGATCATGGTGTGGTTGCGCGATAAACTTTTGCCGGACGATATCCTCTGCAACGGTGCCGGCAATTATGCGGGCTGGCTCAACCGCTTCTATCGTTTCCGCAAGTACAACACCTTCTACGGCCCGACCTCCGGCTCGATGGGCTACGGCGTTCCGGCCGCGATCGGCATCAAGCGGCTGTATCCCGAGCGCAAGGTGGTCTGCTTTGCCGGTGACGGCGACTTCCTGATGAACGGTCAGGACTTCATGACCGCCGTGCAGTACGAATTGCCGGTGGTGATCGTCATCGTCGATAACGGCATGTACGGCACCATCCGGATGCATCAGGAGCGCGAGTATCCCGGCCGGGTGGTCGCTACCCAGCTGAAGAACCCGGACTTCGCCGGCTATGCGCGGGTGTTCGGCGGCGTTGGCCTCACGGTGGAGCGGACCGAGGATTTCCCGAAAGCCTTTGCGGAGGCGCAGGCTTCGGGCAAGCCTGCGATCATCCATCTCAAGGTCGACCCGAACGGAATCACGCCGGCAACCACGCTGGACGCGATCAGAACGAAATCGCTGCAGGGGAAGTAAGAGGCCATAGACAACCATTGCCGGATGGAGTGAATCATGGCTCACTCCATTCAATGCCTTACCGCCGCACCGACAATGTGATTCGCCGCCAGGCCGCCCGGCACGTGGCCATCGTCACAGCGGCGCGGGCCGCCGCGGCCGATGGCGGCATGGCGGCGGTGCAGGTGGCGCCGATCGCCCAGCGGGTCGGAATCGGCACCGGCACCGTCTATCGCTATTTTCCGTCGAAGACGGAACTGGTCACGGCGCTGGTCGCCAATGTGTCGGAGCGCGAAATCGGCGCGATCCGCAAAGCGGCAAAAGCCGCACCGGGACCGCTGTCGGCGCTGACCGCCTGCATAGCCACCTTCGCGGTTCGGGCCCTGCGCAATCGCCGTCTGGCGTGGGCGGTGATCGCCGAGCCGGTCGATGCCGAGGTCGAGGCGGTGCGTGTGGTCTACCGCAGGACGCTCGAAGAGGAATTGCGGACGCGGATCGCCGCCGCCATGCAGGCCGGCTATTTGCCGCAGCAGCAGGACATCAATCTTCTCGCGCCGGCTCTGGTCGGTGCCTTGCTCGAGGGATTGATCGGGCCTCTGGCGCCCGACCTGCAGGATGATGCGGCGCGCATCCGCGATGCGGTGCAGACAATGACGCTGATGTCACTGCGCGCGCTTGGCGTGGTCGATGCCCGCGCGCGCGGTCTCGTTGCGCAATTCGCCTTGCCGGCGCTGGAGGAAGGGGCGGGGTAAGCCCCACTATCTCCCGCTCATTCCCACGAAGGCGGGAATCCAGACTAAGAGAATCTGGGTCCCCGCCTTCGCGGGGACGAGCGGAAAACGGTTGTTACCGTTCAGCGACTACTTCGTCGCCTTCCAGTCGGCTTCCTTGCCGCCCGCGTTGCTCTTGCCTTCGATGGTGTTGCCGTTGACCGTGCCGGTGTAGCGCGTGCCGGCGGCCGTGAAGGCGATCTGGTCGCCGGTCAGCTTGCCGTTGGTCACGGGCGCGATGACATTGCCGTTCTTCAGCGTGCCGCTCACCACCTGGTATTTCTGTTCGAGCTTCAGTTCGCCCTGCGGCGTCTGCCAGGTGCCCTCGACCTTGGCCGGCACGATCCAGAAATAGGCGGTGCAATGCGACGTGCAGTCGTCGCTGACGGATTCTGTCTGGTCGGCAGTCCATTCGCCGAGATCGAACGAGTTCGAGACGACGCGCGTGCCTGGTTTCAAGTCGAGCAGCTTGGGCCGCAGTTTCAGATTGATGCTCGGCAACAGGAACATCGTGATCACGGTGGCTTTCGAAAGGTCTGTCTCGAAGAGGTCGGCCTTTTCGAAAGTCGCTTTCGCGGTGACGGCTTCCTTCTCGGCGTTTTTCTTCGACAATTCCACCATGTCCGGATTGTATTCGATGCCTTGTGCGGTGGCGCCGCGCTTGGCTGCCGTGATCACCGTGCGACCGTCACCCGAGCCGAGATCGATGACGTGATCGCTTGCCGTCACCTTGGCCATGTCGAGCATCCTGTCGACCAGCTTCTGGTTGGTCGGGACCCACACCACGTCCTTGCCGCGCTGCCCGACCTTCGGCTCGAAAGCGGGAGCGGGTTGCTGCGCGATGGCGGCATTGAATGCAATGACAACGGACAGGGACGACACAGTGGCGAGTCGGACAGAGTTTTTCAGCGCGGACATTGATCTCTCCATGACCTGATCCCGCTTACGCCTGTTTGAGCAGGAATAACCGGGTCACAAGTTTTCGAATTGCTGGTTATGCGCCGCGCTTGGCCTGCCACTTCTCGCCGGACTTGGTGGTGCCTTCGATCGTGGTGCCGTTGACCTTGCCGGTGTATTCGGTGCCGCCGGCGGTGAAGGTGATCTCGTCGCCCTTCAGCTTGCCGTTGGTGACCGGCGTGACGACGTTGCCGTTCTTGATGGTGCCGGTGAAGTTCTGGAAGGTCTGCTTGATCGCCAGTTCACCCTTGTCCATCGTCCAGGTGCCATCGACCTTGGCCGGAACGATCCAGAAATAGGCCTTGCAATAGGACGTGCAGCCTTCGGTTACGACGGCTTCCTCGTCGGCCTTCCAGTCGCCCATGTCGAAGGTGTTGGAGACAACGCGCGTGCCCGGCTTCATGTCGAGAATGGTCGGCCGCAGTTTTGCGTTCAGGCTCGTCAGCAGGAACATGGTCACCACGTCGGCCTTCGAGAAATCGGTGACGAAGATATCGGCCTGTTCGAAAGTCGCCTTGTCGCTCACGCCTTCCTTGGCTGCGCTGGCGCGCGACAGCGCGACCATGTTCGGATTGTATTCAAGGCCGCGCGCGGTGGCGCCAAGCTTGGCCGCAGTGATGACGGTGCGGCCGTCGCCCGAACCAAGATCGACGAGATTGTCCTTGGCTGTCACTTTGGCCATTTCCATCATCTTGTCGACCAGAGCCTGCGGCGTCGGCACCCAGATCACGTCTTTGCCGTCCTGACCGACGCTTGGCTCATACGGCTTCTCGGCCGGCTTTTCGGCAGGTTGCGCGACGGCCAGATTGAGCATCAGCAGGGCCGAAAGGCTGGAAACGGCGGTGATGCGCGAAAACGAGGTCAGCAAAGTCATAACTCCTCCAATGAAGTCTCTGGTGCCCGAAGCTGTGCCAGGGGCTTATCCGTTACGAAGATGAAGAAAGGGCATCAGCCAAGGCCATTAGGACCGTCCATAAACCGGCACAATGGCGCCCCGTGTGACACGATTGTCCGGCGATGCGAGGAAGAGGATCGTTGCAGCGACCTCTTCGACTGTCGGCCACAGGGTATGATCGGCTTTTGGCATCGCTTTACGGTTGGCAGGCGTGTCCATGATCGACGGGGCGACCGCATTCACAAGAACACCGTCCCTGGCCACTTCTTCCGCCAGTGCCTGCGTCAGTGCCGCGACCCCGGATTTGGCTATTGTATAGGCGGTCATGCCGGCGCCGGTGCGCGGCTCCAGCGCCGGCCGGGCCGCGACATTCACGATGCGGCCGCCTTGGGGCATCCCCGCAAGAGCGGCACGGCAACACAGGAAACAGCTGACGATATTGGTGTCGAGCTGAGCCAGCAGATCGGCCTTGCCGGCCTTTGCGATCGGCTTGGCCGCGAAGCCGCCGGCGAGATGGATGGAGGCCCAGATGGGACCGACCTTGGCATAAAACGCATCGACCTGATCCTGATCGGCGAGTTCGACCCCTGGATAGAGGCGCAGGCCCTGTCGCTGCGGACTGGTGTCGTCGCTGGCGCGGGTGGGCACGTGGCAGACCGCGTTATGTGCGATCAGGGCATCGACGACAGCATTGCCGAGGGCGCCAGTCCCGCCAGTCACGACAACGCTTCGTCCGGCGAAATCCAATCGTCACTCCCGTCCGCGCTTGCTGCGCGTCGGCAGCACCTGATGATGGACCCAGTTGCGAATTTCGCGCGTTCGGAAGTTCTTGTCGAGGACTGTCGAGTCCAGGCCGAGCTTCCAGGCCAACGGCTTGTCATGCGGCTTCGCCTTCAACGTCGCGACATTGGTCGAATAGTCGAGCACCTCGTCATTGTCGTTGAAGAAGCGTTCCTCGATCAGGCGCTTGCCATGGCGGCGAAAGCTCGCGGCGATATCGGCCAGTGTATATTCGGGGTGATATTGCACGCCCCAGGCGGTGCAGCCGTTGACCTGCACTTCGGCGGCCTGCACGCCGGAAACTGCGTTCATCGCCAGCACCCGCTGGTTCGGGGCCAGCGTCTCCACCTCGTCGAGATGGATGGTGACGGCGTCGAAGACTTCGTCCTTGCCGGCAAAGATGGGGTGCCCGCGCCCGGCATTCGTCAGACGAATGCGGCGGCCGAAGCCGATCTCACGGCCCTTCGGATTGCGTCGCACGCTGCCGCCGGCGGCTGTGGTGATGATCTGAAGGCCCCAGCAGCTTCCGAACAGCGGTGTCGAACTTTCGAACACCGCACGCGCCAGCTCGATCTGCGGCTCGATATGCGGGCCGCGATCATAGACATGCAGAGCCGAGCCGGTGATGGCGACGCCATCATAGGATTCGAGGCCGGATGCATCGGGGAGGTTGGCGCCGGGATCGGCTGGATAACAGATGTCGATAATCGCCTGCGGCAGGAATTCGCGCAGCAGGTTGGCGTAACCCTCGCTCGGTGCCTCGCCGCCGGCGGCTTTCAGCAAAGCACGTCCGTCGGCAGTATTACCCTCGATCACAAGCAGGCGGGGGGAAGACATCGCTAATCCAAGTTCAGCCTGCGACTGGGGCAGACCAACCGTTTATATAGGGGTTTAAGGCCAATTTGCGAGACGGATCGCCTGGCGGTCCGATTTTGTGACGCCCTGCTCACATCCTAAAAAAAATGTTACCGGTTCAAGGCGCGACGAAGGGAACAGATGGCTGAATTTGATCTCGCCATCATCGGCGGGGGCATCAATGGTGCGGGAATTGCCCGTGACGCCACGGGCAGGGGCCTGCGCGTGCTGCTGGTTGAGCAGGCGGACCTCGCCTCCGGCACCTCGTCCGCATCCACCAAGCTGATACACGGTGGCCTCCGCTATCTCGAACATGGCGCGTTCCTGCTGGTGCGCGAGGCGCTCAAGGAGCGTGAGGTGCTCCTGCGCAATGCGCCGCATATCATCCGGCCCATGCGCTTTCTGCTGCCGCAGCAGCCGGAGATCCGGTCGCCGCTGCTGGTGCGCCTGGGCCTGTTCCTCTACGACCATCTCGGGGGTCGCAGGATCCTTCCCCCAACGCAGACGGTCGATCTTACGCATGATGCTCTGGGCGAGCCGCTGAAGCGGGCCAGCAAATGCGGCTATCTCTATTCGGATTGCTGGGTCGACGACGCGCGCCTCGTCGTTCTGAACGCACTGGATGCTGTCGAACGTGGTGCGGTCATCCGCACCCGCACGAGATGCGTGCGTGCCGAGCGCGGTGATGTCTGGCGGCTGACGCTGGAAGCGCGCGGCGTTCGTGAGACCGTCACCGCGCGAGTGCTGATCAATGCCGCGGGACCCTGGGTCGGCTCCGTCGCCCAGACGGTGATCCGCAACGACGGGCCATCGCGCGTCCGCCTCGTCAAGGGTAGCCATATCGCCGTGCCGCGGCTGTTCGCGCACGACACTGCCTACATCTTCCAAAATCCGGATCGTCGCGTCGTCTTCGCGATACCCTATGAGAGCGACTTCACGTTGGTCGGTACGACCGATGAGAACTTCACCGGCGATCCTGCCATCGCCGCGCCGTCAGCCGAGGAGATCGCCTATCTGTGCGAGACGGCCTCACGTCATTTCCGCAATCCCGTGACGCCGGCCGATGTCGTGCGGTCTTTCGCCGGTGTGCGCTCGCTCTACGACGATGGATCGAAAAAGCCGGAAGAGGTCACGCGCGATTATCATCTCGACTACGACAAGAACTCTGGTCACGCGCCGCTGCTGTCGGTCTATGGCGGCAAGATCACGACCTATCGCAAGCTCGCCGAAGCGGCGATGAAGAAGCTCTCCAGTATCTTCGGGCCCACGGTGCCGTGGACGGCGACGGCGCCGCTGCCCGGCGGCAAGTTTCCTTATGATGCGATCGACGCGCAGGTGACGCACTTGCGTGGCCGCTGGCCTTTTCTCGCTGAGGATCATGCGCTGAGGCTCATCCGCGCCTATGGTACGCGCGCGAGCGACGTGCTTGGCAAGGCAAGAAAATATGAGGATCTTGGCCTGTGCTTCGGCGCAGACCTGACTGAAGTTGAAGTGCGCTATCTTATGACGCGGGAATGGGCCGTGGATACCAACGACGTGCTCTGGCGACGGAGCAAACTCGGCCTGCGGTTCTCCGAAGCCGAACGAACGGCGCTGGAACACTTTATGACGCAGCATGTCGCACTGAAAGCCGCGGTATAAAAGATGACGTCTGCCATCCTCGCGATCGATCAGGGCACTACGTCGAGCCGCGCCATCGTGTTCGATGCGGCGCTCAATCCGCTTGCCAGTGCGCAGCAGGAATTCCCGCAAATCTATCCGGCCTCGGGCTTGGTGGAGCACGATCCGGAAGCGATCTGGTCGAGCGTTGTTACAACCACGCAAGCGGCGCTGAAACAGGCCGGGCTTGCGGCAAAGGATATCGCCGCGATCGGCATCACCAACCAGCGCGAGACAACGCTGATCTGGGATCGCGTTACCGGCCAGCCGATCCATCATGCGGTCGTCTGGCAAGATCGCCGCACCGATGATGTCTGCAAAGCGCTCCGCGATGCGGGACACGAGGCGATGATCTCCGCGCGTACGGGCCTTCTTCTCGATCCATATTTCTCCGCTACCAAGATCGCCTGGATCCTCGATCACGTCGATGGCGCGCGTGCGATGGCGCAAACGGGTCGGCTCGCCTTCGGTACTGTCGATACATTCCTGATCTGGCGTCTCACGAACGGCCGCGTTCACGCAACCGATGCCACCAATGCTGCGCGCACGCTGCTGTTCGATATTCACGAAGGGCGGTGG
>JAEYVN010000024.1 GCA_023431725.1 Pseudomonadota bacterium | reverse complement strand
ATGTGAGCGAGCGGACCCGATCGAGCGTGCCGCTTTCGGGGATCATGGCCTGCAAGGTGAACCACTTGTCGATCACCAGCGGGTCGCCCTGATAGCGCTCGTAGAAATCCTGCAGCGCTTCGGTGCGTTCCTCGCTATCCTGCAGCGACAGCGTCGACAGCGCAGCCATGCGATCGGTCATGTTGTCCGCCGAACGGTATTGCCGAATAGCAAGAGCGATGCCTTCCTGGCCGCCGGCAGCGGCGAGAAGATCAAGCGCGGTGTTTTTCAGCGAACGTTGACCGGCGCTTGCGGCATCCGGGCTGAACGGCGCGGTGCTTTGCATGCGCTGATAGGCTCGCAGCAAATCCGGCTGTAGCTTGTCGCTGATGTCCTTGCGCAGATGGAGGCGAGCGCGGAAGTTCGCGTCAGGATCGACATCGCTGCCGACTTCCCGTGCGATATCGGCTTCCGTCGGCATGGTCATCGCCAGCGATGCAAAGGCGGGCTCAAGCCGATCGTCAGCCAGGATTGCGGCAAGTGCCGCAATGAGACCCTCATCGCCGGCCGGGTTCTGGATGTTGCGCAGCAGCGCGACGTTCTTGAGGAGAAGCCGTGTCGCGAGCGTCTGCACAGCCTGCCAGCGATTGAACGGATCGCTGTCGTGCGCTGCAAGCCGGCGCAGATCATCGGAGGACAGGTTTGTGGTAAGCTTGATCGGCGCGGAGAATTCGCGGTTGATCGACAGGACCGGATTTTCGGTGACCTTCTCGAAGACCAGTGTCCTGGCCGCCTGATTCAGGACGATGACATCGCCGTCCATCGGCTTGCCGGACATCAGCAGAGGAATGTCCGCGCCGCTTTTGCCGACGAGGCCAGTACGCAGCGGGATCACCATCGGCTCCTTGACCGGCTGGTTTGGTGTCGGTGGCACGATCTGCGACAGCTTCAGCGTAAAGGTCTGGCCGGCTTCGTCATACTGACCGTCGGCGATAATTTCCGGTGTGCCGGCCTGCGCGTACCACAGCATGAACTGCGAAAGGTCTTGTCGCGATGCGTCGGCAAAGCATTGCACGAATTGCTCGATGGTCGCGGCCTCGCCGTCGTGGCGATCGAAATACAGGTCCATGCCTTTGCGGAAGGTGGCCTGACCCAGCATGGTGCGCAGCATGCGCACCAGCTCCGCACCCTTTTCGTAGATGGTGGTCGTGTAGAAGTTGTTGATCTCGTGATAGAGTTCCGGCCGCACCGGATGTGCGAGCGGGCCGGCATCCTCCACGAATTGATGTGCGCGAAGATTGCGCACGTCGGCGATGCGCTTCACGGCGCGCGAGCGCATGTCGGCGGTGAATTCCTGGTCGCGGAAGACTGTCAGGCCTTCCTTCAGGCGCAGCTGGAACCAGTCGCGACAGGTGATGCGGTTGCCCGTCCAGTTATGGAAGTATTCGTGGGCGATGATGGCTTCGATCGAGGCGTAATCGCTGTCTGTGGCCGTTTCCGGAGAGGCGAGGACGTAGCGGTCGTTGAAGACGTTGAGACCCTTGTTCTCCATCGCGCCCATGTTGAAGTCGGATACGGCGACGATCATGAAGATGTCGAGATCGTATTCGCGGCCGAAAGCCTGTTCGTCCCAGCGCATCGACCGTTTGAGCGCGTCCATGGCGTAGCCGCAGCGGCTTTCCTTGCCCGGCTCGACATAGATCTTCAGCGCAACGTTGCGGCCGGACATGGTGACGAAGGTGTCTTCGACGCAGCCGAGCGTGCCGCCAACCATGGCGAACAGATAGGCCGGCTTCGGAAACGGATCATGCCACACGGCGAAGTGACGTCCGTCCGGCAGATCACCGCTTTCGATCAGGTTGCCGTTGGCGAGCAGGATCGGCGCCTGGCTTTTGTCGGCTTCGATCCGCGTCGTGTAAACCGCCATCACGTCGGGACGATCCGGAAAATAGGTGATGCGGCGGAAACCCTCTGCCTCGCATTGCGTGCAATAGGTACCGCTGGACCGATAGAGCCCCATCAATTGGGTGTTGGCCGATGGATCGACGACAGTCTCGATCGTCAGGGTGAACGGGCGCTGAGGCGGCTGCGCCAGCGTGAAGCGGTCGGGTGAGGCGACATATGCGTCCGCGCCCAGCGGCTGGCCGTCCAGTGCGACTGAAGCGAGTGTGAGGCCATCGCCATCGAGAACCAGCGGTGCCGGGCTGGTGGCGGGGTTGGGTTTCAGGTTCAGCGTGGTGCGGACTTTCGTCGCCGTCGGATGCAGCGACACATCGAGATGCACGGTCTCCACGAGCCAGTCCGGCGGACGATAATCCTGGAGGCGGACGGGTCGAGCCTGTTCGGTGCGCATGGGAGCGGGGCGTCCTTTGACAATATGAAACTCAAGGTATCCGGCGATGGTCGCCAAGTCGATGACGTCCATATCCGGATTTTGTGTGACCTGATAGAATTAGCGTCAGCCGGAAAAATATCCGGGATCGCCTAGGGAGACATTTCGATGAAGACATTACGGTGGGCCCTTTTGGGCGCGGCCGCTTTAACGCTCACAAGTTTTGGCGCTCTGGCTCAGGCGCCCTATCCAAACCAGGTGGTGCGAATTGTCGTGCCGTTCTCGGCCGGCAGTGCGACCGATCTGCTTGCGCGGGCCGTGGGCGACAAGCTCAGCGAGAAATGGAAGCAGCAGGTTGTGGTCGAAAACCGGCCGGGCCTCGCCGGCACGACCAGTGTCGCCAAGAGCCAGGCGGACGGCTACACACTCATGCTCACCTCCAACGGTCACACCGTCGCCGGTGCGCTGAACAAAAATCTGCAATTCGATCCGGTGAAGGATTTCGCCGGCATCACGCCGATCGCCTCCGTGCCGCTGGTGATGATCATCAATCCAGAAATTCCGGCCAAGTCAGTCAAGGAGTTCGTCGATCTGGCCAAGTCCAAGCCCGGTGCGATGAATTTTGCATCGCCGGGGCTCGGTTCGACGACGTTCATCGCCGGAGCGCTGTTCCGCCAGAACGCCAATATCGATCTCGTGCATGTCCCCTATAAGGGCGCGCCGGAATCGAACATGAGCGTCGTTCGTGGCGACTCGCATGTCTACTTCACGCCTGCCAATACGGCGCTGGAACTGATGCAGTCCGGCAAGGTGCGTGCGCTGGCGGTCGCAACGGCAAAGCGTGTGCCAAGCATGCCGGACGTACCGACACTGGCGGAATCAGGACTTACCAACTTCTCCTACGACTCCTGGTTCGGTCTGATGGCCCCGGCCGGCACGCCTGCCGCGATCGTCGACAAGGTCAACAAGGACGTGGTCGAGGCCCTTCAGGACCCCGTACTGCAGGACCGCATGACCAAGCAGGGTGGTGTTGTCGTGATGTCGACATCGCCAGCCAAGTTCGATGAAATCATCAAGAACGATACGGCTCGCTACACCAAGATCTTTGAAGCTGCCGGCATCGGCGCGAAGTAACGGCGCATTGCGCTGGAAAAAAACAGCCGGCCGCATGGTGCGGCCGGCACACACATCTTCAACCCATGCATTCGATGCTGTTCTGGACGCGCTCGCCATGCGTCGCCGCAACAGTTTAGAATGGCACTAAATCATTGTGTTTGCAGCGTGTTTTGTTCTTGATTACGTAGCGTGGTCAATGTCGATCCTGACCGCGACTGCACAAAGCACACTGTTACTTATGAAGCCTCAATTGATGCTCGGCAGCCGGGCGTTCTGGCTCCGCCAGATGCGCCAATGGCATTGGATCAGCGCTGCAATCTGCCTGATTGGAATGCTTCTATTTTCTGTGACCGGCATCACCCTCAATCACGCCGGTCAGATCGAGGCGCGCCCCTCGGTGAGCGAGCGGACGGCGACGGTTCCCAAAGCGCTGCTGGATCAGATCAAGTCCGTGCCGGCGAAAGGCAGGGAGACGGTGCCCGCGGCCGTTGCGACCTGGGTGTCGGAGGCGATGCGTGTCGATGTCCGCGGCCGGGAAGCGGAACTGTCGCCCAACGAGATCTATATCGCCTTGCCGCGGCCTGGCGGGGATGCGTGGCTGGCCCTGGATCGGCAAACCGGCGAGGCCCGTTATGAACGGACTGATCGCGGCTGGATTTCGTACCTCAACGACCTGCACAAGGGGCGCAACACCGGCGCCGTCTGGTCGCTGTTCCTGGATCTGTTCGCGATCGCCTGCATCATCTTCTGCCTGACCGGTCTTGTGCTGCTGCAATTGCTGTCGCATGCGCGGCCCTCGACATGGCCGTTGGTCGGCCTGGGTCTCGTCATTCCGGCGTTGATCGCCATCTTTCTCATGCATTGAGGATCTCATGCGCGCGTTTCTCTCCATCACGATGTCTGGCGCCATGACGATGCCGGTGCTTGCGGCCGAGATGAATGTCAGCGTCGAGATTCCGAAACTGAATGTCGCCGAATATCACCGGCCTTATGTGGCGATCTGGCTGGAGAAGTCCGACCAGACCTTCGTCGGCAATCTTGCGGTCTGGTACGACGTCAAACTGAAGAACAATGAAGGCACGAAATGGCTGAAGGACATGCGTCAATGGTGGCGCAAGTCTGGCCGCGAACTCGATATGCCGGTGGATGGCCTGAGCAGCGCGACGCGTGCGCCGGGCGAGCACAAGCTCAGCATCCCGCTGGACAAGTTGCCGTTGAAGGATCTTGCCGCTGGCGAATATCAGCTTGTGGTCGAGGCCGCACGGGAAGTGGGCGGTCGCGAACTGCTGCGCGTTCCGTTCCAGTGGCCGGCCAAGACTGAACAGAATTTGAAAATCAAGGGCGAGCACGAATTGGGTACCGTCGCGCTCGACCTGAAACCTTAGGACGTCAGGAGCACATCATGATTATTTCGCGCAAATGGCTTGTTGTTGCCTTGTGTCTGGGGCTGCCGGTGGGCGCCGCTGAAGCGCATCGGTCGTGGATGTTGCCGTCGGCGACGGTGCTGTCTGGTGACGATGTGTGGGTCACGGTCGATGCCGCCGTGTCGAACGACCTGTTCTATTTCGAGCATTTCCCGCTGCGGATCGCCAATATCGGCTCGCCGCCAGAAACGACCGGTGCGCGCGGCGGCCGGCCAGGCCAATTGTCGATCACGGCGCCGGATGGATCGGCTGTACAGGCACAGAATGGCAGCATCGGCCGCTATCGTTCGACGTTCGACCTGCCGCTGAAGCAGAAGGGCACCTACAAGCTCGCCGTGACCAATGACGGCATTTTTGCGAGCTACAAGGAGGGCGGCCAGACCAAGCGCTGGCGTGGCAGCGCTGAAGAGTTTGCCAAGCAGGTGCCGCCGAATGCGGAGGGCCTGCAGGCATCCTTCACGCAGAGCCGGATGGAAGTCTTTGTGACGTCGGGCAAGCCGACCAAGGAGACGCTGAAGATCACCGGCACCGGCCTTGAACTCTCGCCGGTCACGCATCCGAATGATCTGAATGTCGGTTCCGATGCGACCTTCCAGATGATGCTTGACGGCAAGCCGGCCGCCAATCTCAAGGTCACCGTCATTCCGGGCGGCAATCGCTATCGTGACAAGCTCGGCGAGATGACGCTGACAACCGATGCTGACGGCAAGTTCACGGTCAAATGGCCAGAGCCGGGCATGTACTGGCTGGAAGCGAATGTGCGCGATGACAAGGCGCCGGCCAAAGAGGTGAAGCAGCGGCGTGCCGGTTATAACGCGACGCTGGAAGTGCTGCCGTAGAACGCCTGGTTGAGATCTGATGCGGCGCGTTCTCGTTCCGCTGCATGTGCCTGATATAGCGCCGCTCGTTCCCCGGGCGGCGCAAATCGTTTCGCTCGACGGCGAAACGATGGGGACGTCGTGGTCGGTCAAGGCAGCGACGGCTGTGGCGGCCCGTGACATTCTGCCGGTCGTTGAGAACGCGCTCGCTCTCGTCATTGCGCAGATGAGCCAATGGGAGCCGGATTCCGATATCAGCCGTTTCAATCGCGCTGAAGCCGGTACGTGGCAAACCCTGCCGGATGAGTTCTTTTCGGTTCTGTCCTATGCGCTCGACCTCTCGCGTGAGTGCGATGGGGCGTATGACCCGACCATTGGCACGTTGTCCGAGCTATGGGGCTTTGGCGCCGCCGGACGGCGCGACGATATTCCGGAAGCGGCAGATATCGCACTTGCGCGAAGACCTTGCGGATGGCACGCGCTGCATTTCGATCACGAGCGGCGGTCCCTTTTGCAGCCGGGCGGTGTGCGGCTCGATCTGTCGTCGATTGCCAAGGGCTTTGCTGTCGATCTCGTTTCCGAAAGATTGTTGAAGCGCGGTGTTGCGGATCATCTCGTCGAGATCGGCGGAGAGTTGCGCGGCAGCGGTGTAAAACCCGATGGGTCGCCATGGTGGGTGGCGCTGGAAGACGGCGATGGCGAGACCGGTGATACGATCGTCGCCCTGCATGGGTTGTCTGTTGCGACATCCGGAGACGCGCGGCGTCATATCCAGGATGGTGACCGGCGATTGTCGCATACGCTCGATCCGCGCACTGGCTGGCCGATCGCCGATACATTGACTTCGGTCACCGTATTCGATCGCTCGTGCATGAAGGCCGACGCGCTGGCGACCGCGCTGTCCGTGCTGGGACCGAAAGAGGGGTATCATTTCGCGACTGCGCGTGACATTGCCGCGCGCTTCATCACACGAGACGCAACGGGCCTGCAGGAGAAGATGACGCCTGCGTTTGCGGCGATGCTGGATCATTAGTGGGCAGCGATTGCGCGCTCAATGGAAGTCCCGGCTCTTGAGAAGCGTGGGATTTTGTGGATGCGGTTCAGCCGAGCGCTGATCCCCCGGCGGCAGTTCGGCGTCCTTGAGGTCTCCCAGTGAATTGCTCAGATCCCTGAAGTTCTCGGCCACGACATGGATGACGAGCCCGGCGCGTTGCAGGCGGCCACGCACGGCCAGGAATTTCGAATTCATGACGATGCGGCGGTGCTTCTCGAACACCTTGCGCCAGACGATGATGTTGGCAATGCCGGTCTCGTCCTCGATGGTCAGAAACACGACGCCTTTTGCGGTGCCCGGCATTTGCCGGATGAGAACAAGGCCGGCGACCATGACACGCTTGTTCTGCGGCAGGCTTTCGCTGCGATGCTCGGCGGTGGTGATGGCGCCGATGCGGCGGAGCCGGTCGCGGAAGAAACTGATTGGATGCGCCTTCAATGAAAGGCCGGTGGCGACATAGTCTTCCGCGACATGTTCCGAGAGCGGCATCAAGGGCAGTTCGATCTGTGGCTCGGGGAAAAGCTCCTCGCTCATGTGCGGTGCCAGCAGCGGAAGCGGGGAGGTGGTATCCTTCTTGTGGGCCTTGCGTTCCATCGGCTTGCGGATGCCGATGGTGTCGAGCCGCCGCGCGGCCCATAGTGCCGCCCGGCGATCGAGATCGAGTGAGCGAAAGGCATCGGCCGCGGCAAGGCGTTCGATGGTGAAACGCGAGACCCCGGCGACGGCGGCAAGACGTTCGACACTGGAGAAGCCATTGCCGCGCGCCGCGACGAGAGTTTTCAGTTCGTCTTCATTCAATCCCTGAATTTGCCGAAAGCCGAGACGGACGGCGAGACGCTCGCCGCCACCGGAGGGGTGCTCCAGCGTGCAATCCCAATCGCTATGATTGACATCGACCGGCTTCACTTCGACGTCATGTTCGCGTGCATCGCGGATGAGCTGTGCCGGCTGATAGAAGCCCATCGGCTGGCTGTTGAGAATGGCGGCGCAGAAGACTTCCGGGTAATGACACTTGATCCAGGCCGAGGCATAGACCAGCAGCGCGAAACTGGCAGCGTGACTTTCCGGAAAGCCGTATTCGCCGAAGCCTTCGATCTGGCCGAAACAATTTTCGACGAATGTCGGATCGTATCCGCGCTTGGTCATGCGCGAGATGAATTTCTCCCGAAAGAGCGGCACATTTCCGGTGTGGCGGAATGTGGCCATCGCGCGCCGCAAGCCATCTGCCTCATCGGGCGTGAATTCTGCTGCCGTGATGGCGATCTGCATCGCCTGTTCCTGAAAGAGCGGAACGCCTTTCGTTCGCTTGAGGACCTCCTTGAGTTCATCGGCTTCTCCATATTCTGGCAAAGGCGATGGATAATATTCAGGCTCGATGCCGTCGCGGCGCCGCAGATAAGGATGCACCATGTCGCCCTGAATGGGGCCTGGTCGCACGATCGCGACTTCAATGACAAGATCGTAGAATTCCTGCGGTTTCAGACGCGGCAGCATCGACATCTGCGCGCGGCTCTCGACCTGGAACACGCCGACCGAATCCGCCTTCGA
>JAEYVN010000012.1 GCA_023431725.1 Pseudomonadota bacterium | reverse complement strand
TCTCAACACAATGCGGAGGCATCGCGCCACATCCAAATCGCCAGGCGTTCCACGAGCCGGTACAGCAAAAAGCAATGCCGCGAACCGTGCGGCTCGCGGCATATGAAAATCGGGTCCGCCATGCGGCCGGCGGTGAAGTGCGATCAGTCGACCTTGATGCAGTTCTTCTCGGCGAAGCCATTCCAGATGGCGAGATGGCGTTCGATCTCATCGGCGAATTGCTGCGGCGTGCCCGCAGGCCGGCTCCGCGCCTTCTCGGCGCGCTGCGCTTTTTCAGGTCGTCGGACTTGAGCGCGTCATTCACCGCGGCGTCGAGCATTTCGGAAACGCAGTCACGATCATCCTGCCGAAGGGCTTGTACGTGCGCAATTCAATGTCAGAGCATCCTCTCTTCTTCGAGCATGAAAACGCGCTTATGAGGCCGCTGATAGGAATTATTTCATGTGAAACGCAACGCGCCAAAACACGATATTTTCGGCCTTCGCCAATGCTTTGCGCAATATCCTTCGGCGTGTGTGAGCAGGGTGCTGCATGCCTTCGACATTGAGAGTGGCACCCAATAGCGCGGGAATTCCTTGCTCATAAAATGAAAAGTGCCGCGCACCCTGTGGCGCGCGGCACTATCAGTGTCGCAGAGACATCATCCGCCATGCGGCCGGCGGTGAAGTGCGATCTTAGTCGATCTTGATATTGTTCTTCTTGGCGACGTCATTCCAGATGGCGAGGTCGCGTTTGATCTCATCGCCGAATTGCTGCGGTGTGCCGCCGGTCGGCTCAGCCCCCTGCTTGGCAAGCAAGGCTTTCAGGTCGTCGGACTTGAGTGCGTCATTCACGGCGGCGTTGAGCGTTGCGATGATCTGCGGCGGCGTGCCGGCGGGCGCAAGCAGTCCAGTCCACAGGCCGGTCGCATAGCCCTTCACGCCACCTTCCTCGATCGTGACCACGTCCGGCATGGCTTTGGCGCGCTGCGCGGTGGAGACCGCCAGGATCTTGATCTTGCCGCCATTGGCGTGCGGCAGCACCGCCGGCATCGTCGAGATCGACAGATCGAGCGTACCGGCGAGGAGATCGGTGATGACCGGTGCGCTGCCTTTATAGGGCACATGCGTCATGTTGGTGCCGGTCATCGACGTGAAGAGGGCGACAGCCAGGTGCGTGGTAGAGCCCGGTCCTGCCGAACCGTAATTCAGCTTGCCCGGATTTTTTTTGGCATAGTCGATGATCTCGGCCACCGATTTGACCGGCAGATCCTGCTTCACCGTGAGTGCCAGCGGGACGGTTGCGACGGCCGCGATCGGAGCGAAGTCCTTCACCGAGTTATACGGGATGTCCGCTTTCACGTTGGGATATTGAGAAATTTCCGACGACGACCCGAGCAGCAGGGTGTAGCCATCCGGCGTCGCCTTTGCGACCTGGTTGGCGCCGATGGAGCCGCCGGCGCCGGTGCGGTTCTCGACAACGAATGGCTGGCCGAACTTATCCTGCAGTTTCTGCGCGATGGCGCGACCGACCGTGTCCGATCCGCCGCCGGCCGCGAACGGTACGATCACGCGTACGGCCCGGTCGGGATAGGTCTGGGCCGCGGCGGTTGCGACAGGCGCGATGGCAAAGGCCAGCGCCAGACAGACTGCGCCTGCAAACGGGCGCCGGCCGAGAGTATGGAATCCAGTCATCAAAGTCTCCAGTTTCGCGTCATCGATCGGAAAGTCGCGTCGCATTGTTCAGAATGATGCTCGTGGAGCGTAGATCCACAGATCGAGCTGCACGGAACATCCGGGAACGATCAGCGGAGCCGGGACGCGAGCCGCACTGATCGGAAGGGGAATGCCGGGTAACCGCTGCTGCCACACTTTCAGCGCCGGCAGGAGGTCACCCAGGTCGGTATGCGTCTGCAGGATTCGGGCCACGTTGCTCAGCGAGGCTCCGACCTTGGCGCAGGCTTCCTCCGCGCAATCCAGCAGATGATGCATCTGCGCTTCGATACTGGATGAGAGATAATGCTCGCGCGGATCGATCCTGGCATCAGCGATCAGTCCGTCCGCATCGGCGGCCATCATCCCCGAGAAGATCAGGAAGTCGCCGGCATGGATGGCGACGGGCTGGCCCTGACAGACGGCGAGGGCGGCGCGGCCGCCGTCGATACGCTGGGTGTGCCGCGAGGCAGTCGCGACGAGATTGATCTCGATGCGGGAATCTTCGATCGCGAAGCCCGGCTTGCTGGTCGGTGTGATCGCCGTGGCCGGCACGTGTCCGCCGAAGGCTTCACTCCACACCTGATTGAAGGCCGGCGTGTCTTCAATGTCGCGCAGGAAGACGTTTGCCTTGACGACATCCTGCAGCGTGAGGCCCGCGCCTTCCAAAGCCGGGATCAGCTTTTTCTGGATGACGTATTTTGTTTCCAGCTGGATGCGATTGCCCTTCCAGAGATGCCCCTCCGGGACTTTGGCTTCGGTGGCGACGCCATCGAGATCGCCGACGCCGCTGGCGCCAAGGAAACCGGCCACGAAGACGAAATCGCCGGATTTGACCACCGGCACGAAGGAGGATGTCGACGGAAGATCGAGGCCCTTCGGAAAGATCGGTTCGATGGCGGGGCCGCTGCGGGCGACCGCGATCATGTCGGTCATCAGGACGGCGCCTGGTACGGCGGTTTGCGGCTGCAGGATCGATGTGCTCGGTGCGATGTAATTGCCGCAGGCTTCGCGCCGCGCCTGATGGAAGAAGGGCACGGAGCGCCAGTCCTCGAAGAACTGGTCGCAGCGCACGATGCGCGACACATCGGCATCGCCTTCGGCGAGAATCGCCGACGCCTTGCGCCAGATCGCTTGTGCTTGAGTCAGGGCAATGGGGTCGCCGGAGAGGGGGCGTCCGCCATCGCCGAGATCGTCGGGAAGGAGGCCGGATACGAAAACGAGATCGCCGGCGCGGACGCCGCCGGCGAGCGGGATGCGGCTCGTACCGACTTCGCGAACGGCCAGAGCTTTGATTGAAGTCTTGGAGGACATGCTGCCTGACGTGACTGAGAACTATCAGCCTTTAGTCGTAGCAAATCCGGCGCGGCGCTGGATAGATATCCCGGTGAGCCGAGATGCCGCGGGCGACTGTCCGGTTCGCGAAAAAAAGGCCGCAACCTGAAAGGTTGCGGCCTGAAGATTCCTTGTCGCTTGGGAGGACAAGGTAGCTCTCAACGTCTCGATCAGGCGGCGCGGCGCTCCAGATGCTTGCCCTGGAATTGCGGCGCGACTTCGCTCATGAAGCGATCCATCTCTTCCAGCACCATCTTGTGCGGCTTCATGCCGACGTTGAAGTAGAGGATGACTTCGTCGAAGCCGGCGGCCTCGACCTTCTTCAGCGTCTCGGTGATGCGGGCCGAATTGCCGACCAGCACCGAATTCTCGGTCAGGTCTTCCGGCTTCACCTTGTGCAGGCGCTCCACCATGTCGATGAAGTAGCGGTAGCTCGGCGGCGCGGTGAGCGGGTCGCCCGGGAAGGACGGGATCACGCATTCCTTGTAGTAGCGGATCTGACGCTCGCGCTGGGCCTTCTCGCTCGCCGCATCGTCGGCGAAATGCGTGAAGTAGCTGCACATCAGGCGGTGCGGCTTGGTGCCGTATTTGGCGCAGCTTTCCTTGTAGAGGTCGGCCACCTGCTTGAGACCGCCAAAGCTCATGGCGGCCGCAAACGGCGCGACGATCAGGCCGCAATCGAGACGCGCGGCGAGTTCGATCGAGGGCTTGGAGAAGGATGCGATGTAGATCGGCATCGGGTTCTGCAGCGGCTGCGGGGTGATGCGCACATCCTCGAACTGGTAATGCTTGCCGTTGTAGTCGATGCGATCGCCGTTCGAGCCCCAGAGCTTGCGCAGGATGTCGACGCCTTCGTCGAAGATCGACTGGTTGTCCTCGAAGGATACGCCGAATGGCAGATACTCACGGCGGTCATAGCCGCGGCCGGCGGCGAAATCGACGCGTCCGCCCGACAGAAGATCGAGCGTCGACCATTGTTCGGCGACGCGGATCGGATTGTGCAGCGGCAGCACGGTGACGGCCGGGGCGAGGCGGATATGCTTGGTCTGGGCGGCGATATAGGCCAGCACCATTTCCGGCGACGAGTTCACGCCGAGCGAATTGAAGTGATGCTCGCCGATCCACGCCGAATGCATGCCGAGCTTGTCGGCATACAGGGCCTCGGCGGTGAGGTCCTTCACGAATGTATTGGCGTCGCGCGTATTGCCTTCATAGTGATTGTCAGACAGCGTGAAATAACCAAATTCCATATCAACCTCCCTGGAAAACTGTTGTTCGTTATCGGCTAAGCCGCGTCGCCGTTACGCGATCGGCACGACCCAATCGACGCCTTCGCCAAGACCGACCGTATATTGCCCGTCCTGATACAAAAGCGGCGCGACCTGACCGCGCACGGCAACCTGACGCACCTTGCCGACGAGAATGGAATGCGTGCCGTAGCTGGAAATCGCATCCAGGTCGCAGAACACGCTGGCTTGCGCCGGAATGAGATAGGGCAGCTCTTCGTCGTCGCTCGCCCATTCGCCGCACAGGAAGCGGTCCTCGCCCTGAGGGCCTGCACCGCTGAAAGCGTCGGCAATTTCGATCTGATGGGCCTGCAGGATGTTGACGCAGAACTGGCCGGCGCGAATGAGCGGCGTGTGGATTCTGGCGCGCTGATTGATGCAGATGAGCAGTGACGGCGGCGCCATAGATACTGACGTCACCGAGGTAACGGTGATGCCATACCGGACGTTGTCATGAGCCGTCGAAATCACACTCACCGCGCTGGTGAGGCGACGCATGGCCTTGCGGAAATCGGTGCCAGTCTGGTCCATCTCTCTCTCCCTGCCGACCCGTTTGAGGCCTTGTTCTTATCGTTGGACAGGAGCATAATTGCATATGCAACAGTTGTAAATGCACTATTTGGTCAGGACCGCTGACCTTTTGACAGCGCCCGAAAGCGTTTCGTAAGAGCAGGTTATCTGCCGGCAGGAGAGTGTTTCGCCGTGATCGACCGCCCCCATCTCGATCTGTCCGAATATCTGCCGTATCTGATCAACCGGATCGGCTCGGCGCTGGTTGAGCGCATGCAGGAGGAATTAGCTCCTCACGATCTGAGCATTGCGATGTGGCGGGTGTTGGCGGTCCTGTCAGATACCGACAAGCAGCGGCAGATTGATCTTGCGGAAATGACCGCGATCGATGTTTCGACCATGTCGCGTCTCGTATCGCGCCTGATCAAGATGGGCCTGGTCAGCCGCGTGCGGTCCGACACGAGTAATCGTGAAGTCTCGGTTGAACTGACGGCCAAGGGTCGCGCATTGGTGAACCGGTTGATCCCCGTGGCCCGCACGATGGAGCGCGCGGCCATCGAGGGACTTTCGGCATCCGATCTTGCGATCACCCGTGACTGCCTGCGGCAGATGTATTTCAACATCGCTCCCCGTCAGGACAAAAGCGAAGCCGAATCGGAATCGGTCTCGGCGCCCTCGCGCAAGGCCGGTTAGGCCTCCGGTTTTTCCGGTCCGGTTTGATCTATCGCAAAGCGAAAGACCGGAGCCTTCTCCACGCTTTAAACATGCGAGGAGGTTTCATCATGAAAGCGCGCGATGTGATGACAGAGCCTGTCGTCTCCGTCGATTTGGATGCGCCCATCAGTCATGTCATCCGTCTGCTGCTTCAGAAGAAGATCAGCGGGTTGCCGGTGGTCGATGCGGCGGGCAATCTGGTCGGAGTGGTGACCGAAGGCGATTTTCTGCGGCGGGCCGAGTATGGGACGCAGCATACCCAACCGCGCTGGCTGGAGTTCCTGATGGGACC
>JAEYVN010000566.1 GCA_023431725.1 Pseudomonadota bacterium | reverse complement strand
ATTTCGACGCGACATGATGCGCGCTCGTGGCGGTCATGCGCTTTACAGAAATGATATGCGTCTGATCTATTCGCCCGGTTTTCAGCCTGGGCGGCGTTATGATTTTTTGCGGATTTTACGGACTTCGTGCGGGTTTGATGCGGCTCGATGTGGGAGCTGGTGAGCCGGTCGCATTGTTCGTGACGGATGTTCTGCGCACGGATGTACAGAACAACGGCGTGTTAGGTCCCGATAGCATGACCGCAGAGGCCGGCCGTTACGTGCGAGTGAATCCGTGACGTACGTCGCCTTCGAAGACATTCACGCGGTCTGGGACAGACTGACGGATTTCGAGGCCGGCGGAACGGCGCAAGCTGCCATCCACCTTATGTCGTTTCTGTGCGAGCAGGGACGCGCGTGGAATGCGACATGGGCCGGCGCCGTCAGGGTCAGCACAAGTGCGGGCGACGACCCGCTGCAAGGCTGGCGCGTCGCCGCGATGACTTCCCTCCATCCCGTGTCGCCCCACCCTGATGATGAGCATTTCAGGGATATCCTGCAGTTGTGGGATCAGCGAAAGATCGATCCGTCGTTTCTTCTTCCACTGAAAGGTGTCGGCACATACCGGACTTATTCCTTCCGCCGCGAACTCCCGGCGGAATGGTTTGAAACTCCATTCTACAAGGCGAACTACGGCGCCATCGGCACGCATGATGCCGTGTTCGTCGCGTTTCCTCTCAATGGTGAGGCGGAATCTCACTTCGGCTTCTATTCACGCCAGACCTTCACCGACGACGAGATCGCTCGTCTCTCTTACGCGCTGCGCGGGATCAAATGGTTTCACCGCCATCTGATGCTGAGTCATGGCCTATTGACGGCCTCTTCGCCTTTGACGCCCTCGGAACGCAAGGTGCTGCAAGTGCTTCTCACCGACGCCACCGAAAAGCGCATCGCCGACGAACTCGGAATGGCTGCATCTACTGTCCACCAGTATGTCGTCAGCATCTACCGCAAGTTCGGCGTTCGTAGCCGCGCCGGCCTGATGAGCCTGTGGCTCAACCGCGGGCGTTGAACCGGGAGCGCCGGACTCCGCACGCTCTGCCATGCACACCTACTGTTTAGTAGGCATGACGCCGGGCCGGGCTGTCGCTATCCATGATATCGAATCTGCGGACGCTACAGTTGGTCGGAATGCTCTTTTGTCTTTTTTCAGGGGGCCGCATCGGTCTCCGTCGTGTCTTGACGGGCCTCTCTGTGGTTACGGCAGGTCTGCTGGCTCATGAAACGGCCCTCGCGCAGTCCGCGCCGAAATGGGGGGCGTCGATCAACTTCGAAGCCCGGCCCGGCACCAAGCGCAATCTCGGCGAAGGCGATCTGTTCGCGCCGCTGGCGCAGACCGAGACCTCGCTGCTGTTCGGCAATATCCGCGGCCGCTTCGACGATGACAACAATCGCGAGGGCAATTTCGGCCTCGGTTTCCGCCACATGTTCGCCGGCTGGAATTTCGGCGCCTACGGCTATTACGACCGCAAGCGCACCGACTTCGACAATTATTTCAGCCAGGCGACCTTCGGCGTCGAAGCGCTGGGGCGCGACTTCGATTTCCGCGCCAATGCCTATCTGCCGTTCGGCGACCGCATGAAGGATGCCGGCTCCATTGCAGGCGGACCGACCTTCGCAAGTGTTGCCGGCACGACGATTCAGGTCATCACACCGGGCAGCCTGACGCGGCGGGAATATGCGCTCGGAGGCTTCGACGCCGAGATCGGCTGGCGCGTGCCGATCTGGGCGGCGGACGACACCAAGGCGCTGCGCCTCTATGCCGGCATGTTCCATTTCGACGACAGCATGGTGAAAGCCGTCACTGGCCCGCGCCTGCGCGCTGAACTGACCATGTATGAAGTGCCCTATCTGTGGGAAGGCACGCGGCTGACGCTCGGTGCCGAATTCCAGCACGACGATGTGCGCGGTAGCCAGGGCTTCGGTCTCATTCGGCTGAGCGTGCCGCTGCAGCCGCCCGCCAGGGATATCAAGCTGACGGCGCAGGAACGGCGCATGACCGACCGCGTCGTGCGCGATGTCGATATCGTCACGCAGGCCAGGACCACGCAGACGCCGACGATCGTCGAGACGGCGACGCAGACCGCCGGCGGCAAGGCGATCACTGTCATCAACAGCGCCACGACCGCCGGCAACGACCTCGATTCCGCCGTCACCGCCGCCGGAAACAACTCGACTGTGATTCTCAACGGCACCTTTCAGGTCAGCGGTCCCAACAGCATCAGCCTGGCCTTCGGCCAGAGCCTGATGGGCGGCGCGATCGACGTGCGCACCGCCTCGGGCCGTGTCGCAACCTTGAATTCGGCGGCCTCGATCATCGGGACAAATTTGCCGTCAACCGTGGTTACGGTGAATGCTGGCGGTACGTTGTCCGGCCTGACGGTTACCAGTACCACGGGCAGCTACGCCGTCCGCGTTGCCGACGGCGCCACCGGCGCGACAATCGCGAACAATACAATCAATTCTATCCAAAGCGCGAATAACGCAGCAATCGCCTTGGCCCTCGGCCAGAACACCAGTGCGACGGTGACAGGAAACACGTTAACAGCGACGGGCAGCGGCCCGGCCACCACCATGACTGCGTTTTCTGCCAATGTTAGCAACATCAATGTCACATTCAGCGGCAACACATTGAACGCGTCGGGCGGCGCCACCAACAACATGGTTTGGCTGGCAGGCGGGACGACCATCAACGCGGGCTCGACCGGCAATGTGCGCGGCAGCGGCAACTGCACCGGCGCGCCCGCCAGCGGCTTCATCGGCTTCACCGACGGATCGACGTGTCCGTAACCGCGCTTGCGGCATCGGGCAGAGTGTTCATTTCCGCGATCGCGGGAATCCAGTTCCTGGCGTCTGGGTCCTCGCTTTCGCGGGGACGAACGGAGCATTCATCCGTCAGGCCGGCAGCAGCGCCACGTCGTTCATGGTTTTTGCCACACGGCGAGCCTCCGCAACGAGCGCGGCGGTCAGCGGTGTCATCGGTTCGCGCGCCGGCACCACAAGGCCGATGGTGTGCACGGCTTCCGGCTCGACAATCGGGATGGCGCGTAGCGTATCGGTGAGGCCCAGCGTTTCGGCGAGCTTGGATGGCATGATCGTCGCCCAGCGACCCGTGCGCACATGCGCAAACAACACGACGACCGAATTGGACTCCAGCGTCGGTTTGGGATCGCCGCCGGCGCCGCGCAACAGATCATCGATGATCCGGCGGTTCTGCATGTCGGGCGTCAGCAGACACAGCGGCACTTTCGCGACATCCGCCCATGTCACGCTGTCACGATTGCCGAGCGGCGCATCGGCAGACGTGAGCAATTGATAGCGCTCCTGATAAAGCGGAACGGTGCTCACCCGACCGAGCGGTTCATTGTCGAGATATGTGATGCCGGCATCGATCTCGAGATTTTCCAGCTGCGTGAGAATCTGGATCGATGTCTGCGACAGGATCGTAAAGCGCACGTCCTGATGGCGGGCGCGATAGGGCGTGGTGATGGCGGCGACCATCGCCAGCGCCGTCGGAATCGCGGCGATCTTCAAGCGACCGCTGAGACCCTTTTTCAGCGCGGTGATTTCCTGCCGCATGGCGCGGCTGTCGCTGACGATGCGCCGCGCCCAGTCGAGTGTACGTTCGCCTTCCGGGGTGAAACCGATGAACCGGGAGCCGCGTTGCACCAGCAGGACGCCGAGCTGCTCCTCGAGCTGCTTGATGCCCGCCGATAGGGTGGGTTGCGTGACCCCGCAGGACTCCGCGGCCCGGCCGAAATGCCGTTCGCGCGCCAGGGCCATCAGGTATTCGAGCTTGTCCAGCATGTCGCTTTGGAATCTATCGGATTTTCAACGGCTTGAAAAGTTCGATAGAAAAAACCTATCGACGTATTCGGAGTTGGGGGTTGTTCTAAAGTGCAGCTCTGCGATGCTTCGGTATGACCACGACAGACACCCTAAGCCCTTCAAGACCCAAAGGATTCGACGGCAAAGGCTTTGACGGATCGGGCGGCCGCGGCCGCCGCGCCCGCCAGACCCCGAAAGGCCGTCAGGTCGACACCGATGCGCTGGAGGAAATCCGTGCGCTGCTGATCGACCGGCCGCGCCGCCGCGATCTGCTGATCGAACACCTGCATCTCATCCAGGACAAATACGGGCATCTGTCCGCGGCGCATCTCACCGCGCTCGCCACCGAAATGAAGATGGCATTGGCCGAAGTGTATGAGGTCGCGACCTTCTACGCGCATTTCGATGTGGTGAAGGAAGGCGACACGCCGCCGCCCGCGGTGACCGTGCGCGTCTGTGATTCATTGTCGTGCTGCATGGCCGGCGCCGAAAAATTGCTGGAAGAACTGCCGGGCAAGCTTGGGGCGGATGTGCGCGTCATTCGCGCGCCCTGCATGGGCGCCTGCGATCAGGCGCCGGTGGTTGCGGTCGGGCATGTGCAGGGCTTCAAGGCGAGCGTCGATAGCGTCG
>JAEYVN010000096.1 GCA_023431725.1 Pseudomonadota bacterium | reverse complement strand
CTCCAAGCTTGGAACAGTGCCGCTGAAGAGAGGCATGATCCTTTCCAACGAGCCCGGTTATTACAAAGCCGACGGTTTCGGCATCCGCATCGAAAACCTCATTCTCGTGGTTGCAGCGCCCGCCATTGCCGGCGCGGAAAAAACCATGGATGCCTTCGAGACGATCACGCTCGCGCCGATCGACCGCCGCCTGATCGATGCCAGTTTGATGACTCGTGACGAAATCGACTGGCTCGATAGCTACCATGCGCGGGTTGCAGAGACGATCGCACCACGCGTTGATAAGGATACGCAGGCTTGGCTGCGGGCTGCGACCCGCCCGCTGGGCGACAACTGACCAGGTTCCCTTTCGTGGATGCATCGACACCCAAAGCCGCAGCAGAGGCGGCCGATCCCGGATCACGTCCGGCGCCGATCAGCCTGATCGTGTTGCTGATGACGATGAGCGCGATCGGCCCGGTGTCGCTCAACATCCTCACACCGGTGACACCGAGTCTCGCCGACATTTTCGGCGCGCGCGTCGAAACCGTCCAATTGACGCTATCGCTTTATCTCGTGGGCCTTGCGGTCTCACAACTGGTGCTGGGTCCGCTTTCCGACCGCTTCGGACGCAGGCCGGTTCTGCTGCTGGGCTTGTTCATCACCGCGGCGGCCAGCATTGCCGCGATCTTTGCAACCTCGATCCAGGCCGTGATCGTGTTTCGCACATTGCAGGCACTCGGCGCCTCGTCGGGCCTTGTGATTGGCCGCGCCATCATTCGCGATCTCTATGCGCGCGAACGTGCGGCTTCGATGATCGGACTTGTGACAACCGTGATGGTGGTCGCGCCGATGGTGGCGCCGCTGATCGGCGGACTGCTCGATAAGGCGCTCGGCAAGCATTACGGCTGGCAGGGCACGTTCATCCTCGTCGGTCTATTTGCCGGCATCGTGATGCTGTGGGCGCTGGCCGGGCTGAAGGAAACGCGTCCGGATCACATCACCGGCGGTGGTTTGCGCTTCATCTGGCGCGAAAGCCGTGAATTGTTCGGCAATCGTCGTTTCCTAGGCTATGTGCTGGTTTGCGCGATCGGCACTGCGACCTTCTTTGCGTTTCTGGGCGGCGGCCCGCATGTCGTCGTCGGCATCATGGAACGTTCGGCCTTCGAATACGGGCTGTGGTTCATCCTGACATCCGGCGGTTTCATGGTGGGCAACTTCATCACGGCACGCAATTCGCAGCGCTACGGCATCGACCGCATGATCCATGCCGGATTGTTCATCATGACCGCCGGGGCGGTGTTGACTGTCATCACCGTAACGATCTGGCCCTACGACGGACCATGGACGATCTTCATTCCGCAGCTTCTGATCTCGCTCGGCAACGGCATTTTCTTGCCGAACTGCGTCGCCGGCGCGATCAGCGTGCGGCCACAGGCCGCCGGCACGGCCTCCGGCATTACCGGCTTCTCGCAAATGGCCATCGGTGCCGCCGCCGCGCAGGGCATGAGCCACCTGATTGCAACTGCGGACACAGCCATGCCGCTTGCCATCGTCACGTTGATTTTGTCGGTGGTCTCAAGCACGGCGTTCTATGTCCTGCTGCGAAAGCGTAGCTAGGATTCGCAATAGCCTCGCTTCGCGGGAATCCTCTCTTCCGGATCCTGAAGCGGACGAAGCGGCTCTATCGCATTAGCCACTTGCGAACCGCTGCTTACCCCATCGGAGTATGGCGCGTGCTCGATGTTTCTGACGAGAAAATGTCCATGCAACTCACTCGCCAGGGCGAGTGTCATGAAGATGATTCCGAGAAACGCCACGAGACTGACAATCGTTGCCAGCACAACCCGAATTCCATTCATGCCCGTCTCCAAACATTGCCGTAATGTCTGCTGATGGAAATTTAAGGTCGGGTCGCCTGACCTGACTTCCGCAGTCCTGCTGCCGTCATTTCATTCTTGCGCAAGACGCCATCGGCGAGGGCGTGGCAGGTCACCTCATTCCGGCTCGCCGTGATTAGCCATGCAGGCGCGGTAGAGGTAGAACTCAGTGTTGCCATATTCCCATTCGGGATATTGCTGCGCGAGCAGGCTGCATTGATGGATCGCCGCAGCGCGTGCAGCCGTGATGATGAAATGGCCCTGCGCATCGTAATGCCCCTGGACCCGTGGGAAGATCAGGCCGAGAGCCGCGTAACCCGCGACAACGGCAACCTTGCTGTATTTTGAAAGAACCATGGCACGTCTCCTGTCAGACTGGCCTCGTGCCACGTTTAGGTGGCGTCGGAGCAGAGACATGCTTGGTCATTATTGCTGCAAAATCCGCAGCAAGAAACGAGCTTGGTGCAAATGAGAAATGCCTATTGGGCCGCCATGGCCAGCCACTCGTCCTCGGTCAGCACCGTGACGCCGAGGTTCTGGGCTTCGCTGAGCTTCGATCCGGCACCGGGACCGGCCACGACATAGTCGGTCTTCTTCGACACGGAGCCCGCGACCTTGGCGCCCAATCGCTCCGCCTGCGCCTTGGCCTCGTTGCGCGTCATCTTTTCCAATGCACCGGTGAACACGACTGTCTTGCCGGAGATGACGGAGTCCGATTTCGCCTTCTCCATCGGCTCGACCTCGATCTGATTGAACAGCCGATCGAGCGCTTCGCGGTTGTGCTGCTCCCTGAAGAATTCAACGATCGCATCGGCTACCACTTCACCAATACCGCCGATATTATTCAGCTCGCGATAGGCCTCCGAATCCGGGCCCTTGCCGGCTGCCATCATCCCTTCCACAAATGTATCGAGGTCGCCATAGTGACGGGCGATCAGCTTGGCATTGCCGTCACCAACATGGCGGATACCCAGCGCATAGATCAGCTTGTTGAGCGGGATCATGCGGCGGCTTTCGATCGCCGAAAACAAATTGCGCACCGAGGTCGCGCCATAGCCTTCGCGCTCTTCCAGCTTGGTCGCAGCATGCTTGTTGCGCGCTTCGAGCGTGAAGATGTCAGCCGGCTCCTTGACTAGGCCTTCGGCATAGAAGGCCTGCACCTGCTTTTCGCCCAGCCCCTCGATATCGAACGCATCGCGCGACACGAAATGGCGCAATCGTTCGACCTGCTGCGCCGGACAGATCAGGCCGGCGGTGCAGCGGCGCACCGCTTCGCCTTCCTCGCGCACGGCATGGCTGCCGCAGACCGGACAAACGTCGGGAAACTTGTACGGCTTGGCGGTCTTCGGGCGCTTCTCAAGCACTACGCCCAGCACCTGCGGGATGACATCGCCGGCGCGCTGGATCGTCACCGTGTCGCCGATCCGCACATCCTTGCGATTGATTTCGTCCTCATTATGCAGCGTCGCATTCTGCACGACGACGCCGCCGACCGTGACCGGCTCCAGCTTCGCCACCGGCGTCAGCGCACCGGTGCGGCCGACCTGGATGTCGATGTCGCGGACGATCGTCGTCGCCTTCTCGGCCGGGAATTTGTGCGCAATCGCCCAGCGCGGCGAACGAGACACGAAACCGAGACGGCCCTGCCAGTCGAGCCTATTGAGCTTGTAGACGACACCGTCAATGTCATAGCCGAGCGTCGCGCGCTTGCCCTCGATCTCGCGATACATCTCCAGCATCGTCTCGACCGATGTGCAGACACGAAACAATGGATTGATGATGAAGCCGCGTTCGCCGAGCCAATGCACCATGTCGGCCTGCGTCGGCTCCGGCATCGCGCTCATCTCGCCCCAGGCATAGGCGAAGAAATTCAGGTTGCGCGATGCGGTGATGGACGGATCCTTCTGGCGCAACGAACCTGCCGCCGAGTTGCGCGGATTGGCATAGACCGGCTCCTCGGCCGCAGCCTGCCGCTTGTTGAGCGCGATGAATTCCTCATGCGTCATGTAGACTTCGCCGCGCACTTCGACGACGTCGGGAATGTTGCGCCCCTTGAGTGTCTGCGGGATGTCACTCAGCGTCTTGACGTTGGCGGTGACGTCTTCGCCTACAGTGCCATCGCCTCGCGTGGCGCCGGTGACGAGCATGCCGCCTTCGTAGCGCAGCGACAGCGACAAGCCATCGATCTTCGGCTCGGCGGTGAAGGCCGGGACCTCCACAAGCTTGAGGAAGCGTACCACGCGATCGACGAACTCGGTCACATCCTCATCGGTGAAGGCATTGTCGAGTGACAGCATCGGGATCGCGTGCCGCACCTTTTTGAATTTGCCGGTCGGCGTGGCGCCGACTTTCTGCGATGGCGAATCCTTGCGGATCAGTTCCGGGAAGCGCGCCTCGATCTCGTTGTTGCGCTGGCGCAGGGCGTCGTATTCGGCATCTGAAACCGTCGGCGCATCCTGCTGGTAATAGCGCTTGTCGTGCTCGGCGATGAGTTTGGCGAGCCGCTGCAATTCGCCCGCTGCCTGCTCCTCGGTGAGCTTGGCGGTCGGCGTCAGAGGCGATGCGGAAGCGCGTTTGGCCATGGTGTTTTTACTTCGTCATTCCGGGGCGCGCGAAAGCGCGAACCCCGAATCCATAAATACAGTCTCCGGTAAGTTCAAATCGCAGATGTGGCACTGGCGTCCGGGCTCGCCTCTGCGAGGGGCCCCGGAACGACAGCTAAGCCGCGGCCTTGATCAGCCGTTCCGCCGCGGCGCGGGCTTCCTTGGTGATTTCAGCACCGGCCAGCATACGGGCGATTTCCTCGCGGCGGCGATCGGCGGCGACTTCGTTGACCCGCGTGGCCACGCGCTTGCCCTTGTCGAGCGCGTCCTTGGCGATGACGTAATGGCGGCTCGCGCGGGCCGCGACCTGCGGCGCGTGCGTGACGGCAATCGCCTGCACGCGGGAGGCCAGTTTCGCCAGATGCAGGCCGATCGCGTCGGCCACGGCACCGCCAACGCCAGTATCGATTTCGTCGAAGATCAACGTCGGCGCCGACCCCTTCTCCGCGAGCACCACCTTCAGGGCGAGCAGGAAGCGGGCAAGTTCGCCGCCTGACGCCACCTTCATCAGCGGCCCGGGCCGCGTGCCCGGATTGGTCTGCACCCAGAATTCGGCGCGATCGAAACCATGCGGCCCGGCGGCATTCTTGTCGTTCACGATCGATGTCGAGAACAAGGCGCGCTCCAGTTTAAGCGGCTTGATCTCGGCATTTACTGCCTTGTCGAGCCTGGCTGCGGCTTTCATCCGCGCTGCTGACAGAACGGCCGCCGCATCGCGGAATCGCGCTTCTGTCTCGGCCGCCACCCGCTCCAGCATGGCGAGCTTTTCCGCACCGGCATCAATCAGGGCGAGATCGCTGGTATATTTCTCAGCGAGCAATGCCAGACGATCGACGGGCACGTTGTATTTGCGTCCGGCGGCGCGCAGCGCGAACAGCCGTTCCTCGATCTGCTCGAGTTCGCGCGGATCATAATCGGCAGCACGCAGCGCCGCCTCGAGATGCACGCGTGCGTCCTCGATCGCATTCAGCGCCTGATCCAGCGCCTTGATCGCAGGATCGGTGAGCGCCGGCGCCAGCGCCGACCGGCGCTCCAGCCGCCGGACCGCGGCCGAGAACCCCGCCACCGGTGACGCATTGCCGGCGACCGAATCGTAGGCGTCCTGCAGATCACCGGCGATCTTCTCGGCCTGCATCATCGCTGTGCGGCGTTCGGCCAGCGCGGTTTCCTCGCCTTCCTCCGGCGCGAGTTTGGTCAGTTCGGCCACGGCGTGGCGAAGATAATCAGCCTCGCGCTGCGCCCGCGCGATTTCGACGCGATGGTTTTCAACGGCCTCGGCCGCGACGCGCCGCGCATCCCAGAGCCGCGCGACCTTTTCGGCATCCTGTTCGAGTCCGGCATAGGCATCGAGCAGCCGGCGATGAGTCGCAGGATCGACCAGCGCACGATCGTCGTGCTGGCCGTGAATTTCGACCAGCATGGAACCGAGGCTTTTCAGCACCTGCACCGACACCGGCTGGTCGTTGATGAAAGCGCGGGTCTTGCCGTCGGCGGTCTGGATACGGCGAAGGATCAGATCCTCGTCCGGATCGATCCCCTGTTCCTTCAGCAGCGCGCGTGCGGGATGCTTTGGCGCCAGATCGAAGACGGCCGTGACCTGCCCCTGCTCCTGCCCCTGGCGCACCAATGTCGCGTCACCGCGGCCGCCGAGGGCCAGCGCAAAGGCATCGAGCAGGATGGACTTGCCGGCACCGGTCTCGCCGGTGAGGACGACAAGCCCCTTGGTAAAATCGAGATCGAGCTTCTCGATCAGAACGATATCGCGGATGGAAAGACGGACGAGCATCTCATTTTGCCTTCGCGTTGCCCGGCCCCCGACCAGATTCGCGTAACGCGAACCCGTCCACCGGACATAGAGCTATGAAGACTCAACGAGATGAACATAACAAGAACAAAACTGTCGCGACAGCAAAAAATGATCGCGAGCAGCTGGAAGATCGGCCTTAGCCGGTCCGGCGCCCCTGGAAGAGCTTGCTGATCCACGATGCCTTGTTCTCGGACGGTTCCACGCCGCCGCTCTGAACCAGTTTATAGGCGTCCTGATACCAGCGGCTGTCAGGGAAGTTGTGGCCGAGCACCGCTGCTGCCGTCTGCGCCTCCTGCACGATGCCGAGCGCCATATAAGCCTCGGTCAGGCGCATCAACGCTTCCTCGACGTGGCGGGTGGTCTGATATTGGGTCACCACCATCTTGAAGCGGTTGATGGCGCCGATGAAATCCTTGCGGTTCAGGTAATAGCGGCCGACGCCCATTTCCTTGCCGGCCAGCTGGTCGCGGGCAACATCCAGCTTCTTCTTGGCGCTGGCGGCATATTCGGTTGTCGGATAGCGGCGAATAACCTGCTCGAGCTCCGACATCGCCTTTTCGGTGCGCTGCTGGTCGCGCGTGATGTCCGGGATGTTTTCGTAATAGGACGAGCCGATCAGGAATTGCGCATATGCGGCGTCCGGGCTGCCCGGATGCAGGGAGACATAGCGCTTCGCGGCCGCGATCGAGTCGTCGTATTCCTTCGCTTCGTAGAAGGAATAGGCCTGCATCAGCAATGCCTTACGCGCCCAGTCGGAATACGGGTGCTGGCGGTCGACTTCCTCGAATTTCTTTGCGGCAGCGGTGTAGTCGCTGCGCTGCTGCATCAGGTAGAGGCCTTCGTTGTAGAGCTTGTCGGCCGGATCGTCGGGCACCATGACGTCGCTGTTGCTCGCACATGCGGCCAGCGCACCGGCGACCAGCACAATGCCGACCACGCGCTGAAGCCCCCGGCCGGTCAGGCCAGCCGAAGCTTTGAGCATCGCAACAATGTCCGAACTCGTACTCATCCGCACGGAACGACCCTCAAACCGGGAAAACCTGGTCCCGGACAACGGGCCATCGACGGCCCCCAAAACCCACGCCATCTTTAGCGAAAACGCGAGGCTCCCCCAAGCGTTAGCTAAGACCTGTACCTTGGATTTCGTACGATATTGGGCCGGGATTAAGGCGACGGTTAATTCCAGCCGCCGATATCGCCGACCGTCAAGGCAGACCGCTCACGCGCTGGCGTGACCGGTCATCTTTGAAAACCGCTTGAGCGACTTCTCTCAGGAAACATCCGGGGCATAAGCCGGAGCCACCATGCCGGCAACTTCGGCGTGGCCGCGCACCGGACGACGCTCGTCGGCCTCGACCACGGCATATGCGGTCGGATCGGACATCAGCGCCACCAGCACCGCATGGTTCAAACGGTGACCACCACGAACCGAGCGGTAAGCACCGATGATCGGCGCACCAGCCAGAGCCAGATCGCCCACGGCGTCGAGCGCCTTGTGGCGGACGAATTCGTCCGGATAGCGCAGACCCTCGGTGTTGAGGATGCGGTTCTCGCTTAGAACCAGCGTGTTCTCGAACGAAGCGCCGAGCGCCTTGCCGGCACTCCACAGCGCCGACACGTCCTTCATGAAGCCGAAGGTGCGGGCGCGGGACAATTCACGGCGGAAGGTGTCTGCGGTCAGATCCAGGGAGATCGACTGACGGCCGATCATCACCGAGTCGAAATTGATCTCGATATCGAGGCTGAAGCCGCTGTCCTGCGGACGCAGTTCGCCGAACGACTCACCCTTGGCGACGCGAACCGGCTTGAGGACTTTAATGTAACGGCGGGCCTTGGACAGCGCGACGACACCGACCTGATCGATGGCTGCGACGAAAGGCGCTGCGCTGCCATCCATGATCGGCACTTCCGGCCCATCGATTTCGACCAATGCGTTATCAACACCGAGGCCGCGAAGGGCCGCGAGAATGTGTTCGGCGGTCGAGCAGAGCACGCCCGATTCGTCGCCGAGGACAGTAGCCAGTTCCGTAGCGGTGACGGAGCGGTAATCCGCACGGACTTCGCGCTCGCCGCCGTCCGCATCGGTGCGGGAGAAAACGATACCAGTCCCGGCATCCGCCGGATTGAGAGTGAGGTTTACGGGCAGCCCGGAGTGAACTCCGATACCAGAAACCGTAACCTGTTCACGCAGCGTGGTTTGCCTCGCGGCTTTCATACGCTCGTTCCGTCTTTTTGTTCGGCTGACGCTGCGCACGAGTGGCGCAACGCAATCCCCCGAATGACCCCAAATACGTCGGACTTGTTTTCGCCGCGAACCCTCGAGCATGTCCTTATGGACTGGTCCCCAAACCGTTGCTCGAATCGCCGGACCAAAACCCCTTTGATGACCAGACCTTAATCGCAGGTCCGACTCCCCAAAAGTCACGGTTTTTTACTATTTGTTACCTTGATCCGGCCGCATTCACGTCCGCGACGCGCCATATTTTACGTACGAATGTGTTAATTAAGCAACAAAACTCACTGATGGGTAACGTTATTTAACATCAACGCAGATCAAAAATTTAACGATTTCAGAGGGTTAACAGAGCGGCACCCGCGACGAAATTATCCCCAGTGGCGCTGATTTGCACTCTCGAAACGAAAAAGCCCCGGCGAGGGCCGGGGCTTTGTGTCGTCATTTGTTACAATTCGTCAGTTCGCCTGCCGGCGCAGGAAGGCCGGGATATCGAGCTGATCGTCTTCCGCCGGGTTATTCACAGGTGCCTGGCGACCATGCATGTCGAGCCCCTGCTGACGGCGAGCATACTCAGATACCGGATCCCGATTCTCGCCACCGCGGGGGTCTAGAGGACGCGGAGCCGGCGGGCGCTGCTGCGGCATACGCTGCTGCATCGGCGGCATCATCGGACGGGTATCCATCTGCTGCGGCTCGTGACGCAGGATCGATTCTTCCGGCTCTTCGGCTTTGCGGCCGAGACCGGCAGTCGCGAGACGCTTCAAGAGCGACATCCGCTGCTTTTCAGGCTCCGGGGCCTGCTGAAGTTCCCCCCGCTGCGCCAAGATCTCGCGTTGAGCCTGCGGCGGCAGTTCGTCGATCCGCGGCATCCGCGGCCGCTGCTGGATGCGCTCCGGCTGCGGCGGAATGAATGTGCCGAAATTTTCTTCCACGGGCGGAGGCGGCGGCCCCGGCTGCTCGATGAACAGCGACGGCCTCTGCGGCGTAGGACGGATGGTGACATCGTCGATCGCCGTTTCCAGTGGAGCCTCATCCACGGCCGACTGACCGAGCGCAGCGGCAACGGCTGCTGTGGCGGCGGCATCAAAAGAGGTGTGATGCGCTTCCTGTGCGGGTGCCGCGCGTGGCGCCACCGGGGCTACCCGCTCGACGATCTGACGGGGCGTTTCCGGTGTCGCGCGCTTGATTGTCTCAAGCGGCTTCGCTTCTGTTGCAGGCACCTTGTCGATCCCGGTAGCGACCACCGAGACGCGAATAATGCCTTCCATGGCCTCATCGAAGGTCGCGCCGACGATGATGTTGGCGTCCTGATCGACTTCCTCGCGGATGCGGGTCGCGGCTTCGTCGACCTCATACAGGGTCAGATCCTTGCCACCGGTGATCGAGATGAGCAGGCCCTTCGAGCCCTTCATAGAATTATCGTCGATCAGCGGATTGGAGATCGCAGCTTCGGCGGCGGTGATAGCGCGCTTCTCGCCCGATGCCTCGCCCGTTCCCATCATCGCCTTGCCCATCTCACGCATCACAGCGCGCACGTCGGCGAAGTCGAGATTGATGAGGCCTTCCTTGACCATCAGATCGGTAACGCAGGCGACGCCCGAATAGAGCACCTGATCGGCCATCGCGAAGGCGTCAGCGAAGGTGGTCTTTTCGTTGGCAACGCGGAATAGATTCTGGTTGGGGATCACCAGCAGCGTATCGACATGCTTCTGCAATTCGCTGATGCCGCCTTCCGCAAACCGCATGCGGCGCGCGCCCTCGAACTGGAATGGTTTGGTCACCACGCCGACTGTCAGGATGCCCATCTCACGGGCGACCTTTGCAATCACGGGGGCGGCCCCGGTACCGGTACCACCACCCATGCCGGCGGTGACGAACACCATATGCGCGCCCGAAAGATGATCGCGGATCTCGTCGACCACTTCTTCAGCGGCAGCGCGACCAACCTCAGGCTGCGAACCGGCGCCGAGGCCCTCGGTCACCTGCACGCCCATCTGAATCTTGCGGGCTGCCTTGGATGTGGACAGCGCCTGGGCGTCCGTATTGGCGACGACGAATTCGACGCCCTGCAGACCCGCGCTGATCATGTTGTTGACGGCATTGCCGCCGGCACCGCCGACCCCGAAAACGGTGATCCGCGGCCTTAACTCGCGGATATCCGGAGCTGAAAGATTCATTGTCATGGCTGCCTCTTCAATACGCGGGCGTGGGTAACTCCCCCGCAACGGCCGGTCCGCCGCCGGCTGTTCCAGAGATCCTGCAAACCAGTCATCAGAAGCTTTCTTTCAGCCATCGTCCGACCTTTGAGATGTAACCACCCGATCCTGTCATCATCTGCCGCGTTTTCCGCGGTTCGAAATGTTCGAGATGCGCGGCCTGCGGATACACCAATAGTCCCGCAGACACCGCGAAGGCCGGTCCTTTCGCTGCATCCGGCAACCCGGATATCCCCAAAGGCCGCCCGACACGCACCTGCCGTCCCAGAACGCGCGATGCGAGCTCCGGCAAACCGGTCAACTGACTGGCACCGCCGGTCAGAATCACCGTGCCTTGCGGCTCCGCCGCGAACGGAGAAGCCGCGAGCCGATCGCGAATCATTTCCAGGATTTCCTCAACGCGCGGCCGGATAAAAGGCACCAAGGCTGCGCGCGAGACAATCTGCGGCGGCTCACGAGAGTCAGAGCTCATCGCCGGCACTGGAATCATATCGCGCTCATCGCTCATTCCAGCCACAACTGTGCCATAGAACGTTTTGATTCGCTCGGCGTCTGCAACTTTTGCATTGAGTCCGCGCGCAAGATCCATGGTCACGTGGTGGCCGCCTACGGCAAAGCCATCGATATGGATGAATCGGCCGCCGGAAAATACCGCGATGGTGGTCGTGCCTGCGCCCATATCCACAACCGCAGCACCGAGATCGGATTCGTCGTCGGCCAGCGCAGACAACCCCGCCATGTAAGGCGAAGCGACCATCGCTTCCACTGACAGATGGCACCGCTCGATCGCCAGCATCAGGTTACGTGGCGCTGCGACATCCGCCGTCACGACATGCATGTCGAGGCCGAAATGACGCGCCAACATGCCGCGCGGATCGCGAATGCCGTGCACGCCGTCGATGGCGTAGCCGAGCGGCAAGGAATGGACGACGATCCGCCCTTCCCGGCCCGAATGCTGGCTTCCAGCTGCGAGCAGCCGGGAGATATCGTTTTCGCGGATCGATGGACCTAAGATATCGACCGAGGCGGTGAAACGTTCGCTGCTGAGCCGGCCTGTGGAAATCGACACCGCGACCGACTCAAGGTGCACGGAAGCCGACTGCTCCGCGATGGCGATGGCCTGACGGATGGCATGATCGGCCGCTTCGAGATCGGCCACGTTGCCCGACTTCATGCCACGCGCCTCGACGTGACCGTAGCCGATGATCTCGACCGAATGCGACCTGCGCCGCAGCACATCCTGTGCGCCACGCGGCTCCAGCCGCGCGATTATGCAGACCACCTTGCTTGTGCCGACATCGAGCGCCGCGACGATAGCCGCCCGCCTCGGCGAGACCGGCTTCATCTTCGGTGCGAAACCAAGTTGCAGTGCGTTCATGCGTCGCTGCCCTTGCGCTTCTGGGTCTTGCTCTTGAGGACTTCAGCCCGCGCCGCCGCAGCGGCATCCGACAGGCGGACCGTGACACGGTCTTGTATGCGCAGATCGATCGCCGTGACGTCGCGCGAGAGCAACTGCCTGCTCTTGTCGAGCGCGATCAGGGCTTCGATGGCCGTCGCGGGATCGGCTTCCGGCAACCGGACATCGATGCCGTTCCTGAGCTTCAGGTTCCAGCGACGATCGGCAACGAGGATGTAAGCGCGCACCTGCTCGCGGATCGCAGGGTAACTTTCCATGACGGCGAGGAATTCGGCGGCCTTCTCGTTCGCCCCCTTGCCGACGACGAGCGGCAGATGCGCGACATGCGGCGCAACGAAGGGCTCGACCACGGTGCCGTCGCGCGACACGACCTGCACGCGTCCGTCCTTCTGCCACAGCGCGAAGGCGCGGCGTTCGGTGACGGCGATATGCAGGCGGTCCGGGAACAGCTTGAGGATCGTCGCGTCGGCAATCCAGGGATTGGCCTTCAGGCGATTGCGTGCCTCATCGGCATTGAGAAAGATCAACGACGAGCGGCCGGTGACGCCAGCGATGCCAAGGATTTCTTCGCGGGTCAGCTGTTTCTCGCCGCTCAGTGCGATCGATGTGATCTGGAAGCCGACTTTATTGGCAATAGCATCGCGGGCATCGGCCAGTTGTTCGCGCACGACATCGGCATGACCGCCGAGAACGACGCCATAGGCAATCCCGCTCAGCACGAGCGCCACTGCACCGAGGGTCCCGGCACTACGCGGCAGCTTTCGTTCCAGCGAAAACGACAATCGATTGAGCGCACGCTCCGCACGCCGGAGATCCGGGGCTCGCGTCATCGATTGAGCGAGGCGTCCTCGATCACGCATCGAACAAACTCTTCAAACCCGATACCAACGTACAAACACGAACTGAAGGACGCGCGATGGTCTGGTGATGCCTGGATACGCTCCCCACACCTGCAAGACCGCTCTGCTCCCCGCTACATTTCTCTGCAGCGAAACCTTGCGCCGCTCACGTTCACACAGCCTGAAAGGCGGCTGAAGCGTGATGAATGCGCGAAGGCCAGTCTTCGGGCCTCTTGGTAAACTTTTAGTAAAGTTTGAGATAAGTCCGAGGGAAGTGATGAATTTCCCTGCGCAAAAGCGCAATGTGCCGTGGTCGATTACCTCAAGTCACGATGCGACGGGTGTCACCGATTGAACGACGCGTCCTCGATCATCCATCGCACCAGGTCTTCGAAGTTGATCCCGGCATATGCGGCAAGTTCCGGAACGAGCGATGTCTCTGTCATGCCGGGCTGCGTATTGACCTCAAGACACGCAAGGCCCTCGATGCCGGGCCTGCTGTCGTCATAACGGAAGTCCGCACGCGTCACGCCGCGGCATCCAAGCGCATCGTGAGCGGCAACCGTCAGGTCCTGCACCGCGCGATAGACGTTCGGGGCTATCTGCGCCGGCAGAACATGCTCGGATCCGCCCGGCGCATATTTGGCTTCATAGTCGTAGAAACGCACTTTCGGAACGATTTCGATCACGTCTGTGGCCTTGTTCTGCACAACAGCACACGTGAGTTCCTTGCCGGGGATGAAGGTCTCGCACAGAACCATCTCGCCGAACGACCAGTCCTCCCGGAATAGTTCCTGCGGCGGATGATCGTGTTTGTCGGTGACGATGAACACTCCGACGCTCGACCCCTCGGCGATCGGTTTGATCACGTAAGGCCGTGGCAGAACGTGCTCCTTCGCGGCCTCGAGCCGCGACACCACCCTGCCCTGCGGCACCGGCACGCCGCCGGCCGCCAGCATCACCTTGGCAAGGTCCTTCTTCATCGCCAGAGACGAGGCCTGCACGCCAGAATGCGAATACGGGATGCCGAGAATTTCCAGAACGCCCTGGATCGTGCCGTCCTCGCCCGGACGACCATGCAGGAGGTTGAGCGCCACGTCCGGCTTCAGTCGGTCGAGCACTGTTGCGACGTCGCGGGCGACATCGACGCGGGTCACACGATAGCCCGCCCGCTCTGCCGCACGGGCGCAGGCCTCGCCGGAGCGAAGCGAGACTTCGCGCTCCGACGACCAGCCACCCATCAATACCGCAACATGCTTCGTCATAGAGCCTCGCGTTTTTGCGGGAGTTTGAAACCGTCATAGAGCCAGGCGAGGCAGTCATACATGTCCTGCTCCCCCTTCACCGACCAGGTCGCCCGCGCCACTTCGCGCTCGATACCGCCGACGTGATACCAGTTGTCCCAATGATAGCGCGACTCGAACTGCACGCGTGCGGTGCGCAGATAGCGCGCCCGCTCGTATTGCTGGAACGCCTCCGCGATCTGGTTGCCCGAGGTACCGTCCAGCAATTCCCCGAGACAGACCGAATCTTCGATCGCCATGCAGGCGCCCTGCGCAAGCGTCTGCAAAGTCGGATGCGCAGCGTCACCCAGCAATGTGACGCGGCCCTTGCTCCACGGCCGGATCGGATCGCGGTCCGACGAGACCCAGCCGCGCCGCGACAGGTCCATCATCGCCCAGAGATTCTTCATGGTCGGATGCGAGTCGCGGTAGACATGCGCCAGATCGGGATGCGGGCTTTCGGTGTCGGTCGGATCCATGTTCAGCGTCTTGAATACCGTCACGACGTTGAACAGGGTGTAGTTGCGCAGCGGATAATGCACGATGTGGAAGCCGTCGCCCGACCACAGCACGACGTCGTCGCGATCAACATCGAACTTCACGTCATCCATCGGCACGATGGTGCGATGCGCGACATAGCCGATCGTGCGCGGCGGTCCCTCATTGCGCATCTGCTGGCGGATGGTGGAGCGGATGCCGTCTGCGCCGATCAGTGCTGATCCATAGAGCTGGCGCCCGTCCGCAAGATCGACGCGCACGCGGTCACCCAAATCCTCGAATGCCGTGACGCTCGCATTCGCGATCATCTCGACGTTGCCGAGCGCGCGACAGGCATTCAGCAGCGCCTGATGCAGATCGACCCGATGAATCACCACATAAGGACGCTTGAATCGCTTCACAAAGGAATCGCCGGTCGGGACGCAGGCGATCACCCCTCCGTCCACCGAGTCGATCATCTTGACATTCTTGGGCCGGATCGCGCTCGCCATGACCGCGTCGGTGACGCCAAGCCGGTCCAGCATCGAAAACACATTGGGGCCGAGCTGAATGCCGTAACCGATGACGCCGAATTCCGATGCCTCTTCCAAAAGCTGGACGTCGATACCCTTGCGGCCGAGTGCCAATGCGGTAGCAGCTCCGCCAAGGCCACCGCCGACAACGAGAACCGGATCGCTCATACTTCCGTCCCTTCGGGCAATACTCCGATCCGCTTGATTTCCCAGTCCAGCATCACGCCCGAATTCTCCTTCACGCGCCTTCTCACCGTTTCACCCAGAGTTTCTATGTCTTTGGCGGTCGCCTGACCGCGGTTGATCAGGAAATTGCAATGCAGCTCCGACACCTGCGCGTCGCCGACCACCAGTCCGCGACAACCGGCTGCGTCGATCAGCTGCCACGCCTTGTGCCCTTGGGGATTCTTGAAAGTGGAACCGCCGGTGCGGCTCTTGATCGGCTGCGTGGCTTCGCGCGATTCCGTGATCTTCTCCATCTCGGCGGCGATGACCGCGCGGTCGCCCGCCTGTCCTTCGAACAGAGCCTGCGTGAAGATCACGTCATCCGGCGCACCGCAATGGCGGTACGTGTAATGCAAATCGGCATTGCTATAGACGCGAACATGTCCAGCGCGATCGACACCGCGCGCTTCGATCAATGCATCCTTTGTCTCGCGGCCATAGGCCCCGCCATTCATCCGCAGCGCGCCGCCGATGCCGCCGGGAATGCCACGCAGGAAAGCGAGACCGGCGATGCCGTGCTCCTGCGCGGTGCGGGCAACCTTCACATCGGGCACGGCTGTTCCGGCGCGAATACGCAAACCCTCGACGACAATCTCGCTGAAGCCGCGACCGAGACGGATAACGACACCCGGCACACCACCATCGCGGACAATGAGATTGGATCCGAGGCCGATTACCATCACCGGAATGTCCTGCGGCAAATTCTGCAGGAAATAAGCGAGATCGCTTTCGTCTTCCGGCACGAACAACACCTGCGCCGGACCGCCGACACGAAACCATGTCAGTTCGGCCAACGACTGGTTGGCGAGCAGCCGCCCACGCAAGTCGGGCATCCGCGACGTGAGATGAGCGGTGATGTCGGGGAAAGTCATCTTCGGATGCTTACCCCAGCGCTTCCATTTCGCCGGGCAACGCATAGGCCCATTGCGTGATGTTGCCAGCGCCCAGACACACAACCATGTCGCCGGCCTGCGCGATCCCGCGCACCATCGACGCCAGACCTTCCGAATTCTGCAAGGCGGACACATTGCGATGTCCGCGCGCACGCATGCCCTGCACCAGATGATCGCGATCGAAGCCTTCAATCGGCGCCTCGCCTGCCGCATACACATCGGCGACGATCACGGCATCGGCGTCATTGAAGCAGGTGCAGAACTGCTCGAACAATTCCTTGAGGCGCGTATAGCGATGCGGCTGCATCACCGCGATGATGCGGCCGGACGTTGATTCACGCGCTGCACGCAGCACCGCCGCGATCTCGACCGGATGATGGCCGTAATCGTCGATGACGGTGATGCCATTCCATTCGCCGGTGCGTGTGAAGCGACGCTTCACACCGCCGAACGAGGCCAGCGCCTTGCGGATCATCTCATCCGACACGTCGAGATTATGCGCGACTGCGATCGCCGCCGTCGCATTGAGGGCGTTGTGGCGACCCGGCATCGGCAGGGTGAGATTGTCGATCACGTGCTCGGCCTTGTCGTCACGGCCGCGAAACACCACGGAGAATTTCGAGGCGCCATTGTCATGGCTGAGATCGACCAGCCGCACGTCGGCCTGCGGGTTTTCGCCATAGGTAATGACGCGGCGATCCTCGATGCGACCAACCAGGGCCTGCACTTCACGGTGATCGGTGCACATCACCGCGAAGCCGTAGAACGGCACGTTCTCGACGAAGGCCTTGAAGGCATCCTTCACGGCGGCGAAGGTCTTGAAGTGATCAAGATGCTCAGGATCGACATTGGTGACGATCGCGACATCGGCCGGCAGCTTGAGGAAGGTTCCATCGGATTCATCGGCCTCGACGACCATCCAGTCGCCCTCGCCGAGCCGCGCGTTGGTGCCATAAGCATTGATGATGCCGCCGTTGATCACCGTCGGATCGAGGTTGCCGGCATCGAGCAGGGTCGCGACCATCGACGTCGTCGTAGTCTTGCCGTGCGTGCCGGCAATCGCCACCGCCGACTTCAGCCGCATCAATTCGGCCAGCATCTCCGCCCGCCGCACGATCGGCAGGCGCTTGGCGCGCGCCGCAATGAGTTCGGGATTGTCACGCTTGATTGCCGTCGACACCACCACCACAGCAGCGCCATCGATATTCTTGGCATCGTGGCCGACCGCCACCTTGATGCCCTTGTCGCGCAGCCGTTTGACGTTGGCGCTTTCCGAAACGTCGGATCCCGTCACCGTGTAATCGAGATTGGCCAGCACCTCGGCGATGCCGCTCATGCCGATACCACCGATCCCGACGAAGTGAATCGGGCCAAGTTCGCGCGGCAATTTCATCAGGCGTATCCTTCAGGAGGGGCGGACGGTTCCTAATACCAGATCGGCCAGCCGTTCGGCGGCATCCAGCACGCCGATGCTTTTGGCACCCTGAGCCATCGCCGACAAGCGGCCCGGATCCGCCGCCAGGGCGTCGATTTCCGCGGCCAGCCGATCGGACGTGAAATCGCGCTGAAGCAGGCGAATCGCGCCGCCAGCCTTTTCGAGGACCAGGGCATTGGCGGCCTGATCCTGATCCAGGGCATTTGGGAGCGGCACCAGAATGCCGGGCCGTCCGATGGCCGCCAATTCGCAAACCGTGCCGGCGCCGGATCGCGAAACGATCAGGTGGCTGGACGCCATGCGCGCCGGCAGGTCGTTGAAAAAGGGAGCGATCTCGGCCGATACCTGCGCCCTGGCGTAAATTTCGCGCACGCGCGGGATATCCTCCTCGCGTGTCTGCTGGGTGATCTTCAACCGCATTTGCAGATGCGGTTCGAGTCTGGCGATCGCCTCCGGCACGATATCGGCCATGATGCGGGCGCCCTGGCTGCCACCGAACACCAGCAGGCGCAATGGACCATTGGGATCAACCGGTTCGTACGGCGTATTCGACGCCGCAATCACCGCCGGCCGCAGCGGATTGCCGATACAGGTCGTCTTGATCGCAAGCGCCTTGTCCTTGTCGGTGACACCGGCAAAACCGGTCGCTATGCAGCTGACACGTCCGGCCAGAAACTTGTTGGCGCGCCCCATCACGGCGTTCTGTTCGTGCAGAACGGTCGGAATATTTTGCAGGCTCGCCGCCAGAACAGGCGGCACCGACGGATAGCCGCCAAAGCCGACAACCACGGACGGTTTCACGCTGCGCATCAGCATTACCGCCTTCGCGAGGCCGTAAACCAGCGTCGCGCCCGTGCGTATAAGAGAGATAGGATCCCGCCCGCGCATGGTCGCGCTCGGCACCACATGCAGCGACTTGAAGTGATCGCCAAACTTGGCCGCCCGGTTGTCGGTCGCAAGCACGGTGGCGATACCGCGCTTCGACAGGGCCGCGCTCAGGGCTTCGGCCGGAAACAGGTGTCCGCCCGTGCCTCCGGCCGCAACCATGACAAGTGGTTTTGCGGCCAGAGCCGCGCGCTCGTTCTGTGTCATGGGCGGACTTTAATGCGCGATGTGGCGAGATAGAAGCGCCTCGACCCGCATCAGGCCGGTTGCGGCGACGAGACCATGCCACGCCGTCCGAATTGTTCTGCCCTCGGCCGCTCACGGGTCAGGGCCAGCACCATGCCCATGCCATAGGCCAGCGACAGCAATGACGAACCACCATAGGAGATGAAGGGCAACGTCATTCCCTTGGCCGGAATGAGATGCAGATTCACCGACATATTAATCGCCGACTGCATTCCGAACAGGATGGCAAGACCTGACGCCGCATAGCGGGAGAACGGGTCCTCCGCCCGCATCGCGCGTGTCAATGCGCGGATGACAATAAAGGCGAACAGGCCGACAACGATCAGGCACAGAATGATGCCGAACTCTTCGGCCGCCACCGCGAAAATGAAGTCGGCATGGCTGTCCGGCAGAATGCGTTTCACGGTGCCCTCGCCGGGCCCCTGCCCAAGCCAGCCGCCGCGCACGAAGGATTCAACGGCGTTATCGACCTGGAAGGTGTCACCCGACGACGGATCCATGAAGCGGTTCACGCGGCGTGCCACATGCGGCACCGTGTAATAGGCCGTACCAAGTCCAACCACAGCTGCGCCGGCGAGACCGCCGACCCAGATCACCCGCATTCCGGACATGAAGAACAAGGCTCCCCACACCATCGCGATCAACATGGTTTGCCCGAAGTCTGGCTGGAGCATGAGCAGGGTCACGACCGAGCCGAACAACAAAAGGGCAATCGTGTTCGCAGGCATTTCAGGCTTTCGGGCCGACTCACCGAACAACCAGGCAATCAGGATCACAAAGGCAGGTTTGACGAATTCCGAGGGCTGGATATTCACACCGAGCAGCACGATCCAGCGCCGCGCGCCTTTGATCTCGGTACCGAAGATCAGCGTGCCCGCCAACAGCACCATGCTGATGGCGAAGATAACGAGTGCCAGTCGCCGGATCTGCCGCGGCGACAGCAACGACGTCACCAGCAGGATGGCGATGGCCGGGATCAGATAGACGATCTGCCGGTTGACGAAATGGAACGGATCAAGGCCGAGCTTGGCGGCAACCGGCGAACTGGCCGCCAGCAGCAGGATGATGCCTGCCAGCATCAGGGCGCCGAGCGCACCCAGCATCAGACGGTCAACCGTCCACCACCAGACCGCGAAGGGCGTGCGTTGTGCGCGCGATACCATGAACTGTCCCCAAGGCACGCTACCTCGCCCGATTGTGGTTTAGGTTTGATTAACGATCCGCCTCTGGCCGACACGAATGCAGCATCGATCAATTGGCCGCATTCGAATTACGGTTCCTTTACATCTTTTTAAAAAGTCGCTGCCGGGTGATCGCCAGACTAGGACACTGTCAATGAACATGCTGGCACGGTGCCCCGAGGAGACGGACTCAATCCGTGTCGGCCAATGCAATCCTTGATGAGTCAGATTGGCAGTCTCAGCATCCGCAGGCAGTTCGGCCTCGCGGCAGCGGCCCTTTGTCTGTTGTTCGTCGCGAGTACAGCCGCCTTTGTCGGCTCTCTGGGCGCTCACAAGATGTCGAGCATGATCCAACGCGACCTCGCCAGCACAGCGCAGGTGCTGGCCGATCAGCTCAATCGCGCCCTGGCGGCGCGCTACCGCGAAATCCAGATCGTATCCCGCCTGCAGCCACTGCAACCGCTCTGGCATGGCAGACCGGCCGAGTTGCGCAACGTTCTTGAGGAATTGCAGGCCAGCTACCCGAATTATTCCTGGATCGGTTTTGCCGACAACGACGGGAAGGTGGTCAGCGCAACCAATGGCCTCCTTGAGGGCGTGTCGGTGGCATCGCGGCCCTGGTTCCAGAACGGTCTGCTCGGACCGACCGTCGAAGATGTGCGCGATGCGCATCTGCTCGCCAAGCTTCTTGGTCCGCGAGAGACCGGCGAACCGTTCCGCTTCGTCGATATCGCCTTCCCGGTGTTTGATGCAGAGGGCCGCAGGCTGGGCGTTCTCTGCGCCCATCTGAGCTGGGACTTTGCCGCCACATTGCGACGGATGCTGATGGAGGCCGATCCAAGCAGTTCGGTCGACTTGCTCATCCTGTCAGACGACGGGAAAGTGCTGCTCGGCGACCAATATGGATCGGATCTCTTCGACCGAGCCAAGATTCAGCAGATCAAATCCACGCCCAAGGGGACATTTGCCGAGATCATTGACGGTCGGCAAATGCTGCTCGGCTTTTCAACGGTCCAGTCGCGCGGCGAATATCCCGGTCTCGGCTGGATCGTCGTCACAAAGCAATCGGCGAGCGCCGCGCTGGCACCCGTCCGCACCATGGTGTGGACGATCGGATTGATCGGTCTTGTAACCGCAGCGCTCGGTCTTCTCATTGCCTCGTTCCTTTCGCGTCGTATTGCGGCTCCATTGCAGGCCCTGACGGAAGAAGCTGGCCGTCTCGGCCGCGATCCGACCGCAACCATGTTGTCCCGCCATGGGGGTTCGCAGGAAGTGGCTCAGCTATCCGCCGCGCTCCGTGGCCTGTTGCGACGGCTGGCTCTGGCCGAGCACCGATCGCATGCCGCCGAAGCGCGCGCACAGGAAGGCGCCCAGCAATATGCGCACGACATCCAGTTGCTCCGGAGGATGGCCGATACCGATCCGCTGACCAATCTCATGAACCGCCGCTCGTTCCTTGCCGCGGCGAACGATGCCTTCGACTACTTCCAGCGATACAAGCGCAGCATCGCCACACTTGTCGTGGATATCGATCACTTCAAGGGCGTTAACGACACCCATGGCCATGCGGCCGGCGACGCCGCCATCAAACGCGTCGGTGAAATCATTGAGCAATCACTGCGCACGACCGACAAGGTCGGCCGTTTCGGTGGCGAGGAATTCGTTATCCTGCTGCGCGAAGTCGATGAAGATCAGACACGCGATCTGGCAAAGAGGATTCTGGAAAAGATCGCGAGCGAACCTATTGTTTACGGGCAAACCGAGATCAACCTGACAGCAAGCATCGGCATCAGCATTGCTGCAGACGCCGATCGCGACATTCAGGACACCATCGAACGCGCTGACCGCGCACTCTACATGGCCAAGAACACAGGTCGCAACCGCGCGTTCTCGATGGTTGCTCCGGGAAATAACCTCACATCACAAGCGGCCTGAACGCCAATGCCCTCGGCTCAGGCGGCGATGATATCGTCATCGGGCTTCGCATCGCGGTGACGGCGTGCACGCCACCGCCCCGCCTGCAGGCGATCCGGAATGGCGAGCAATGCGTCCAGCATGCCGGACAATTGCTGGCCGCGCGCAAGTTCGCGATCAAGCGCCGACATGGTCTTGGCGAGGCCAGGATCGTCGTCCTCCACCCATGTCGAGACAACCCGCGCGTATGACAGCGCCAGCCCCTGGGCGCGGACAATACCGCGCGGTCCCGCGGTGGAAATGCCGGCCGCCGTCAGCATCCAGCTCATCGAGCGCCCCACCAGACCGTTCATGGCCAATGCAAGCGGAGGATCGCGAAAACTCGACCGCAAGAGCGAGCGGATCGCTTCCTTGTGCGGCGTATGCGCCTCCAGCCGCCGCATCAAAATGTCGAACAGCTTCTCGCGAACAGGCTCGTCATCCATGTCGGAAACGTCGGCGGACAGGACCTTCCGGTCGATATCCTTCATGTAGGCCGAGACAATCGCCATAACCGACGAAAACTCGTCGCGCAGTTCGGCCAGCGAGACACCGGCTTCCTGCGCAATATCGCCGAGCCCTATGCGCTCGATCGGTTGTTGCGCCAAGAGCGTCAACAACGCCTCGACAATTTTGCTGCGGCGGGATGCCGGCGTTACCGAGCCTTCGGTCATCGCACTCTCCTCAACTATCGGCGTCAATTGTAATGCAGGTAACGCTGCACTTCCATGACTTCGGAACTCCACAAGAGATAAATGCGGACTACCCCGCCAGTTCCCGCGACCGTTTTGCGGCAGCGGCGACCGCAGCATCCAGCAGCGCGTCGAAGCCACCATCCTCCTTCATCAGGATGTCCAGCGCTGCCGCCGTCGTTCCTGCCGGCGACGTGACATTCTTGCGCAGGGTAGCGGCATCCAGCGACGAGCGATGCAGCAATTCGCCAGCCCCCGCCACGGTTTCCCGCGCCAGGGTTGCCGCCAGATCGGCCGGCAATCCCGCGGCAACGCCAGCCTTGGCGAGCGATTCCGCCAGCAGGAAAACATAAGCCGGTCCCGAACCCGAAACGGCTGTCACCGCATCCATCAGACTTTCGTCGGCAACCCATTCCGCCGCTCCGGACGCAGCCAGCAGACGGTGCGCACGTTGCTTCTGCTCAGCGGTCACAGCGTTATTGGGAACGGCAACGGTGATGCCGCGTCCGACGGCCGCCGGCGTATTCGGCATTGCACGGACAATGGCTGCATTCGGAATCGAAGCCTCGAGGAAAGCGAGTGTCTTGCCAGCCATGATCGAGACAACCAGCGTGCCGGGGCCCACCAGAGACGCGACACTCGGCATGACATCGGGCGCAACCTGAGGCTTCACCGCCAACACAATCGTCGCAATATTTGCGGTGGCATTCGCAGACGGATTCAAAACGACGCCCTTGTTCGACAGCGCAACGATCTCCGGCGAGGGATGCGGATCGATCACCACGACATTGCGGGGATCAAGTCCAAGCGCGAGCCAGCCTTCCAGCATGGCGGCGCCCATCTTGCCGGCGCCAACAAGGGCGAGAACGCCGATTTTGTCGAGAGGGGTGGCTTCGGAATTCGTCGTCATCATATGTGTCCGCTCGTCCCCGCGAAGGCGGGGACTCAGGACGACATCATATGCTGGATTCCCGCCGGAGTTTACACTCGGCAGCGGCGACGAGGGGGTGAGCGGAGGCTGGTTTATGCTTCGCCGGAGGTTTCAAACATCGCCGCATCGAGAGCTTCACGCGCCGACTTGCCGGCCCAGAGTACGAACTGGAAAGCTGGAAAATAGCGCTCACAGGTGTCGAGCGCTGTTCCGAGCACCACCTTGCATTGTTCGTCGGTCGCATCGACTCCGCCGGCAAGCACGAGAGCATGGCGGAACATTACCATGCCGTCATCCGGCCATAGATCGAAATGCCCGATCCACATCTGCTCATTCATATGTGCAATCAGTTGCTGCACTTCACCGCGACGGCGTTCGGCCATCTTCACATCGAAGGCGCAGGCAATGTGCAGCGCTTCGAGATTATCCATCCATGTGAACGATACCTGATAGTCGTTCCACTTGCCCTTGATCAGGATGTTGATCTCATCGTCGCAGGCGCGCTCGAATGCCCAGTCGTTGACTGAAGCCATCCGCTCGACAACGTCGAGCGGATTCGTCCGCATGCTAGTTTCAACGTCGATGAATGCCATTGCCTGCCTATAACCCGCCGCTTGCGAGGTTCGCTTCGCGCCCCAGTCCACGCACGCGCACCAACGCAACTGAGTGCCCCAACAGGGGACCTTCTGACGCAGGCCAAGCCGGAACCAGCAGATTGACTCGCGATCACCGAATCACTTGGCACTTCGAATATAGCCGCACCGATTCGGTGCGACCAAGCCAAGATTTAGGCGACAATGATTTGG
>JAEYVN010000535.1 GCA_023431725.1 Pseudomonadota bacterium | reverse complement strand
TTCGGCTCCCTCGATCGCAAGCGGCAATCCGGATGTTGGCGGTACCAATTCCCGTTCCGATGGGGCGACGATGTCACGGACAGCCTGAACGGATGCCGGCTCTTCTGCTGGAGCCGTTGCTGCCTCCTGCGGAAGCGGCGTTGCATCGGACACGGTCGCCGGCGTTTGCTGTTCAGGTGATTCAGGCTTTGCGGCGGGCTCGTCTGGAGCGGTTGCGGCGACATCCTGCGCAGGCTCGGCCTTGACCGCGGGCGCTTCAGGCGCCGCCGCTTGTTTCTCTGGCACCGCCGCTGGCACCGCCGCTGGCACCGCCGCTGGCTCCGCCGGTGTCGTATCCACCGCTGCCGTGCGCTTATCGGAAGACCTCTTCAGATCCGCCTGCGTTTCCAGTTCGCTGGTAACGTCGCGCACCGGATTGCGCGAGCCATTCAGGCTGACCGCAAAGTCGAGATCGAATTGCTTCAGCTGCTGGACCGGCTCCGGCCAGTTCAATGCAATGCGATTGATCGGGCTGTCTTCGAGAGCGGCGAGCGATTCCGAACGCGCCTTGCGCGGTTCATTCATCAGACGTGATGACGTGTAGAAGCCGACGCTCGCTGTGAACAGGAACGTCGAAATGACTGCGACGATGACAACCCGAAAATCGGGAAGCATAGCGGGTCCGGTAAAGGGTTCGGTCGCCCACCACGGGCGCTCTGCGTACGCAATCAATACAGGCAAGCGAATGTCGCGTCGGCGCGCGTTACACGCTTCGCCGACCGGCGAATCTTTCTGATTCGCCCTGACCCGTCATGCGGAGATTTGGATAAGTTGTGGGCAGATCAAAAGAAATCGCCGCCGGCCCCTGAGGACCGGCGGCGATTTGATCTGATTATCGCGATGCGGAGGTATTGGAGGCTGTGGGGGCGCCCTTGCCGTCGCCAAGCACCACGACCTTGGTGCCGACCTTCACGCGCGTATAGAGGTCTTCCACGTCCTCGTTCAGCATGCGGATGCAGCCCGACGACACGAACTGGCCGATGGTGGACGGCTGGTTGGTACCGTGGACGCGATAGATCGTCTTGCCGAGATAAAGCGCGCGCGCGCCCATCGGGTTGCTCTCGCCGCCGGCCATGAAACGCGGCAGATACGGCTGACGCTCGATCATCTCTGCCGGCGGATGCCAGTCCGGCCACTCCGCCATGCGCGTGATCCGCTCCGTTCCGGCCCAGGTAAAGCCGTCGCGTCCGACGCCGATGCCGTAGCGGATGGCGGTGCCGTCGCCGTTCACGAAATACAGGAAGGTGCTGGGCGTATCGATAACGATCGTGCCGGCCGGTTCTTTGGTCTTGTAGTCGACCACCTGACGCCGGAACTGCGGCGGCAGCGCCTTCGGCTGACCGACCTCGGGCTGGTCTTCCGGCGGCAGCGCCGCAACGGTGGTGCGTCCCTGAGCGCCACCGGGCGCTGTATTCATGCCGGGCGCAAGACTGGTCGGGGCTGCGCCGTAGCCCGGGCGGTAGCCGTCAACGGAAGCCGGCGGACGGGGGATGTCGGGGCGCGCGGCACCGTATTGCTCGCCGGGGTTATACGGGGCGCCGGGATTGTACTGGCCGCCCTGATTGTACTGCCCGCCGGACGAATATTGCGGTCCGTTTTGATACGGCTGCTGATACTGACCCGGAGGCGGGGCGTAAGGGCCGCCCTGCTGCGACGGCATCGCCTGATAGGACGGGCCGGTTTGATAGGGGTTCGCGTAATTGCCGCCCTGACCTGCGTTCTGGCCGGGGTAGGCGTTCGCGGCGGCGTTGGGTTCGTTGTACGGCTGCGTCGCGCCGTAAGCCGGACGGCCGTAGGCGCGATCCTGTGACGGCGGCAGGCTATCAGCCGGCATCGCCTGCGGACGCTGCTGAGATGCGTAAGGGTCGGGCTGTCCGCCGCCGATAGACGGCAGTGGCTGCGCCTGGATCGGAGCGTCATAGCTCGACGGACGGGGCAACTGGCGCGGGCCGTCCGGTTCAGGAGCTATGATGCCGTCGTTGCGGTAGCCACCGGACGGATAGGTGTACTGCGCTGAAGCCGAGGCAATGCCGAGCCCGACAGTCGCCAGCGAAGACAACAAGACCAAACGCCGCATTTTGATGCAGTCCCCCAAGGAAGGAGCGATTTGCGTATGTGATAGTTAGGGCAGTATGAAGGCGAAGTTTAAATCTACAACGAATCCGTGCGGAACTTCGCGTAAAGCTACCCTACGCAATCACCAGCGACAAAGCAGGTTCCTGCCTGCCATGAGGGATTTAGCCGTTGTGCCGGAAAAATCCTGTAGCCGTCAGGCCACAGGTTCGCGTTGCGTTTTGATCATGTCGGCGATCCCGGCCAGGGTTTCGTTGGTCAGCGGGATTTCCACCGGCGCGTTGCGCTCCGCCGACAGGTCGGCGGCGAGATAGCATTCCATCACCGTCCGGGCGCTTTCCGGTGACACCATCGGTGGCCGGTCCATGATGCAGGATTCCAGAAAGTGGATCGTTTCGGGGCCCATCTGGCCGGCGTAGACGTGATCCACCTGCTCGCCCGGCATGGTCGACATGGGATATTGGGTGCCGTTGGTGACGGTGTTGAGCCAGTTGTCGCGGGACGTGTCGTCGAGAAACAGCGAGCCCTCGGTGCCGGTGATCTCGATGGTGGTGGCGCAATAGTTCGGATAGCTCGGCGGCAGGTTCCAGCCGCCGCCGATGGCGACGAGGGTGCCGTTGTCCATCTTCACCGTCGTCCACATGATGTCATAGGAGCCGTTCACCGGCTGCATGTATCCGTAGGCGCCCTGCGAGTAGACGCTGACCGGCTTGGCCGGCTCGAGCAGCCAGAAGACGATATCCAGGTCGTGCGTGGATTCCATCGCCGCCGGTGAAAGCCGGACCCGACTGGCGATCTTCTTGCCGAGGCTGCGCGACAAATGCCGGCTGACCATCACCGAGACCGGCTTGCCGAGCGTGCCGTCGTTGAGCTTCTTCTTCGCGTAGGCGAATTTCGTATTGAAGCGCTGCGAATAGCCGATGGTGAACTTCACGCCGTTGCGCTTGGCGATTGCGATCAATTCGTCGGCTTCATAGAGCTCCAGCGCAATCGGCTTTTCCAGCA
>JAEYVN010000514.1 GCA_023431725.1 Pseudomonadota bacterium | reverse complement strand
CGGGCAATCTGGTCGGAGTGGTGACCGAAGGCGATTTTCTGCGGCGGGCCGAGTATGGGACGCAGCATACCCAACCGCGCTGGCTGGAGTTCCTGATGGGACCGGGGATGCTGGCGGACCAATATGTCAAGGCGCATGCCCGCAAGGTCAGCGAAGTCATGACGCGCGACGTCAAGACTGTGGACGAGGCAACCCAGCTTGAAGACATCGTGGCGTTGATGGAGCGCAACAACATCAAGCGTGTTCCGGTCCTTCGTGGCAAGAAACTGGTGGGCATCGTGACGCGGGCCAATCTGTTGCGAGCCCTTGCCAGCTATCTGCATCCGGTCGCGCCTGCGTCAACGAGCGACACCAAGATCCGCGAAGCCGTGCTCAGCGGCCTCAAGACCGAGCGGTGGGCTCCGGTCGCGACTGTTGACGTCATCGTCCGCAACGGCGTCGTGACGCTCACCGGGTTTGTTCTGGATGAACGTCAGCGGTCGGCCTTGAAGGTCCTCGTCGAGAATGTGCAAGGCGTGAGGCAGGTTCACGACCACCTGACTTGGGTCGATCCCTTGAGCGGCACGACATTCGACTGGGACGACTTGCGCGAGAGCAGGACAGCACAGCGTCACTAGAGCCGTAAATTTTTGTGCGTTTTCTTCACGCGAACCGGTTCCGCCCCGCTTGAAAGCGCGTTGGTCAACGGCCCCGCGGCCGCCCATGTCGCGGTGCCGGGTCGGGCTGCTCCACGGATGGCTGCCGTGGGGCAGCTCCATTTTTCATTCTATAACCCCTGCTATTTTCGCAATGGCCAATGCAACCCGCGCCAGCGGGTTTTTCTGGCATGGGCCTGCGCGGCTTGATAATCGGGGTGTGATTCAGCGCCGTGAGACCATCGACTTGCGATCGTCAATTCCCCTTACATTGAGCCGCCGTACCATCATGACAGGGACTGCCAGCATTCTCGCCGCATCTTCGATTCCTGCGTCCGGCCAGCCGGCTGCACCGGCCAAGGGGCCGCTGGTCTGGCTGGATATGGATCAGGCCCAACTCGACGACGCCTATAACCAGGCCAAGTACGCGCCGAATGTTCAGCAGGTCGTCGGCCGCTACCGAACAAATAGCGATGTCGCCCGTGCGCGCATCGGAGCGCCGAAGCGGCTCGCCTATGGTTCGTCGCCCGTGGAAGGAATGGACCTCTATCCCGCGAAGCAGGCCAATGCGCCGATCCAGATATTCCTGCACGGCGGCGCCTGGCGTGCGGAAGTCGCCGCCTATTATGGCTTCCCGGCCGAGATGTTCGTGAATGCCGGCGCGCATTATATTTCCGTCGATTTCACCAATGTGGTCGAGACCAAGGGCGATCTTGTGCCGATGGTCGAGCAATGCCGTCGGGCCGTGGCATGGGTCTACAAAAATGCCGCAAGCTTTGGCGGAGACGCCAGCCGTATCTACCTTTCCGGTCACTCATCCGGCGGGCATCTGGGTGGTGTGGTCATGGTGACCGACTGGGAGAAGGACTTCGGTCTGCCGAAGGATACCATCAAGGGTGGGATATTGGTGTCCGGCATGTACGACCTCAAGCCGGTGCGACTGTCGGCACGCTCGTCCTATGTGACAATTACCGACGCGGTCGAAAACGCCTTGAGCGCACAACGTCACATCGACAAACTGAATGCGCCCGTGGTGATCGCGTATGGATCGCTGGAGACACCGGAATTCCAGCGTCAGAGCCGCGATTTTGTCGATGCCGTCTCGAAAGCCGGAAAGCCGGCTCAGCTCATGCGTTGCGACGGCTACAATCATTTCGAAGTCATCGAGACGCTGGCCAATCCGTATAGCCCGCTCGGTCATGCCGCATTGAAGCAGATGAAACTCCTTCCCGCCTGACGTATGTCGGTGGGGAAATATGCATTTTTTACATAAATGGACACCGTACCGCCTTGTTCCGCAGGGCGGTTCGCTATTTCGATAGTGCGGATATCTGAAACCGGCTGATAATGTTTGCCGGGAGACCGACAGATGCTGGCCGAGTGGTTGCGCCGCATGACCGACCGTGCCTTTGCGCCGTATTCGGTGAGCGCATTCGCATTCGCAGTCGGCTGTGTGGCCGTTGCAACATGTGTACGCTACGCGTTGGGATTGATTCATCCTGGCGTCGTACCTTTTGTCGCCTATTTTCCGGCTGTGTTGATCGTGGCGCTGCTGGCGGGAGTGCCCGCAGCGGTTGTCGCGAGCGTGCTGTCGCTGATCCTCGTCACGGTTCTCTTCATGCCCGAACTGGGCAAGCTGGCCGCACTCAATGCGGTCATTTATGCCTTGTCTTGCACCCTCATCATTCTGGTTGCAGAGGCGTGCCGGCAACTGGTCGCGCGGTACCGTCGACAGGAGCGCGAGAAAAACCTGATGCTGCGGGAGTTGGAGCATCGCGGCAAGAACATGCGTTCGGTTGTGGAGGCGATCGTGTCGCAGACATTGCCGGATGATCCGGAGGCGGCACAGACGATCATCGGCCGTATCCGTGCGGTATCATCCACCAACGACATCATCAGCCATGCTGCCAATCTCGAGCCCGATTTGCGGACCTTGATCCGTTCGAAGTTCGAACCGTTCGGCCCTTTTCGTGCGAGCCTGGATGGCTCCGACGTTACCTTGCAAGCGGACCCGGCGCGCAACCTGTCGCTCGTCTTTCATGAGCTTGTGACCAATGCGATCAAGCATGGCGCCCTATCGCGCGACGAAGGGCGTGTCGACATTTCCTGGCGAGCCATTGGCAGTAATCTGACCATTACCTGGTCTGAGCGCAGTGGCCCGGAGATCGCGCCGCCGGATCAGCGCGGCTTCGGTTCGCGCCTTGTCGTCGGCTGCATGAAGAGTATCGGTGGCAGCGTGATTGTCGATTTCCCGCCGACCGGGCTCGTGTGCGTGATCTCGTTTCCTCACTTGGCGGCTTCAGCGGGGACCGAAGCCACCAAGGAGAACACCTGAAAAAATTGAGCGCTGGTATTGCCTCGTTCAGGCAGCCATTTGATTCAGCGAGCTTTCCGCCAGTTTGGTCAGCATCGCATCGGTCTTCTTTTCCTCATTCAGCGTTTGCTGCAGAAGTTCCGCAGCCTCCGTCAAGCCGAGTTGCTCGGCCCATGCGATCAGCGTGCCGTAACGGGATATTTCGTAGTGCTCGACCGCCTGGGCGCCGGAGAGAAGCCCCGCATCATGTGCGTCGGACTTCTTGAATTCCTT
>JAEYVN010000496.1 GCA_023431725.1 Pseudomonadota bacterium | reverse complement strand
CCGGAACTGATCGAGGTGTGGCGTCCGGGCCGGTTCGAGCAACGCGAGCGCCGTCAGCATCATGGTCGGCCTCATCGTCGTGGCCATCGCGGCGCGCCGGGGCAGACCAATGAAGGCCAGGCTCCCGGCGCACCGGCCGAAGGTGCTGCGCCGCAGGTGGCGGGTGATACAGCTGCAACCGAGACGCGGCATCAGGAGCGTCGTGGCGATCAGCATCAGCGGGGCCCGCGTCCGCCGCGCAAGGATCGGCATCCGCGGAACGGTCGTCCTGAAGGTGGCCGCCACGAGGGGCAGCGTCACGGCAAGCCGGGCGGTCCACGCCAGGATGCGCGTCCACGCCCCGACCGGCGCGAGAAAGAACCGGATCCCAATTCGCCGTTCGCAAAACTTGCGGCGCTGAAGGCGCAGCTTGAGGCGGATTCCAAGGAGCGTCGCTGACGATTGGACCGGCAACGGATCGACAAGTGGCTCTGGCACGCGCGCGTGGTGCGTACGCGCACCGCGGCTGCCGGACTTGTCGACGGCGGTCTGGTCCGCGTGAATGGTGCCCGGATCGATGCGGCCAGTCGTGCGGTTCGGTCGGGCGATGTCGTCACCATCGCCTTTGACACCGTCAGGATTTTGAAAGTGACGGGCTTTGCGGAGCGTCGCGGCTCCGCGACGGACGCCGCATCGCTGTTCGAAAACCTGAGCGTTGCAGCCCCAAAGCCGTCGGAGCCAGCCATCCGCGATCTGGAGCCATCGCCTCGCCGTCCCAGCAAGCGCGAACGGCGCGATCTCGTGAGGTTGAAACGGCCGGATCTTGATGATTGAAGGTTCGCAAATGCAGTATCTTGCGCAGCCGTGACCCTTGAGCTAGGGACCAAAGACCACGCTTGTCTGGAGTTAGAATGACGTACGTTGTCAACGACAATTGCATCCGCTGCAAATACATGGACTGCGTGGAGGTGTGCCCCGTCGATTGCTTCTACGAGGGCGCGAATATGCTGGTCATTCATCCCGACGAGTGCATCGATTGCGGCGTTTGCGAGCCGGAATGCCCTGCCGAGGCCATCAAGCCGGATACCGATCCGGGGCTCGAGAAGTGGCTGGCGCTCAATGCGGAATATGCAAAGATCTGGCCGAATATTACGGCGAAGAAGGAGCCGCCGGCCGACGGCAAGGAGTGGGACGGGGTCGAGGGCAAGGAGCAGTATTTTTCTCCCGAACCCGGCACCGGCAATTGAAAGCTTCTCGGCCGCGACCTCTTAATCCTTCTGCCTGATTTGGCCTCCAATGACGCCGCGAATCCGCTTCGCGGCGCGTTAACACATTGATTTTTACGGAAAATGTGTTATGTTACAGGCATTGGAGCGACATAACCGATCCCACTGTGCACAAAAATTCGGGGCCGTTCCGGAGGAAGCCGTCATAGAAGGAGCGTGATTTTTCACGCGCGTGACCTCGTGGCCGATAAATCGCGTTCAAAGAGCAAAAAGGTGTCCAGCGGCAGCAATCGCAGGACGAAGAAAGCCTCCGATGCAACCCGGAGGACTTCACAGGCCTCGCGGCAAACTGTCCGTGCGGCTCCCGTGGCCAAGGCAACCAGCCGCCCCAAATCGGGCGGTGAAGGAGCGACCTCCGGAATGACTGTCAATAAGAAGACCACTACGCGTCAGGGCTTCAAGACCACTGAATTCGTCGTCTATCCGGCGCATGGCGTTGGCCAGATCATGGCGATTGAAGAGCAGGAAGTGGCCGGTGCCAAGCTTGAGCTGTTCGTCATCAATTTCGTCAAGGACAAGATGACCCTGCGCGTCCCGACGGCGAAGATCGCCTCGGTTGGCATGCGCAAATTGTCCGAACCCGCCGTCGTCAAGCGCGCGCTGGAAACCCTGAAGGGCCGCGCTCGCGTCAAGCGCACCATGTGGTCGCGCCGCGCCCAGGAATACGAGGCGAAGATCAATTCGGGTGACATCGTCGCGATCGCGGAAGTGGTTCGCGACCTGTATCGCTCGGAGCAGCAGCCGGAGCAGTCCTATTCGGAGCGTCAGCTCTATGAGGCGGCGCTTGACCGTCTGTCGCGCGAAATCTCTGCGGTGCAGCACATCACGGAGACTGAGGCGATCAAGGAAATCGAAGGCGCGCTGTCGAAGGGCCCGCGCCGCGGCGCGAAGCAGGCCGAAGGCGCCGCTGCCGACGGCGATGTTGACGCCGATGACAGCGAAGCCGTTGAGGATGAGGCGGCCTGATCGTCCGCGCATTCGAAGCATCGACAAAAAGCCCGGTGTTCGCACCGGGCTTTTTTTGTTGGTCTGTCCTGTTCGCGGCGTTTCTGTCGCTTGGTCGGACTGATTTTTATCCGGGATGGTCTGCCAGGGACCCTGTTGATGGTGATTGATGCGTGCAACGGTCAATCCATCGAAATTTAGAAAACTATTCTCGGCCAAAGAAAAATCTTCCAAAGATCGTGATTGGTAAGTCTCGTAGAAGTGTCCGTCTTCCGCCGTGAGCACTGTTAGAGTGCGATGCTCCTTGGGTTGTCGTCATGAATGTAGCCGAGTTGAACACGACAGATCGTGTCTCGGGGATGTGCCGTGTTGAAGGCGGCACCTTTCGTATGGGATCGGACCGGCATTACCCCGAAGAAGCTCCGGTCCATCGCGTCAGTGTCAGCGGTTTCTGGATCGACGTGACGCCGGTGACGAACCGGCAGTTCAAGGAATTCGTCAAGGCGACGGGTCATGTCACGGTCGCCGAGATCGTCCCCGATGCGAAGGATTATCCGGGCGCGTTGCCGCACATGCTCTATGCAGGCTCCCTGGTGTTTTCACCGCCGTCGCATCCGGTGAACCTGCGCGACTGGAGCCAGTGGTGGCAGTTCCTGAAAGGTGCGGACTGGCGTCATCCCTATGGGCCGAAGAGCAACATCAACGGTCTCGACAATCATCCGGTGGTGCATGTTGCCTATGCCGATGCGCTCGCCTATGCGCGCTGGGCCGGCAAGGATCTGCCGACCGAAGCCGAATGGGAATTTGCCGCGCGCGGCGGATTGGATGGTGCCGAATACGCCTGGGGTGATGATTTCACGCCGAATGGCGAACATCGGGCCAACACCTGGCAGGGCAACTTCCCGCACGAGAATGCGAACACGGATGGATTCCTGCGCACCTCACCGGTGAAGGCCTTTCCAGCGAATGGCTATGGCCTGCACGACATGATCGGCAATGTCTGGGAATGGACATCGGATTGGTATGCGTCAAAGCATGAAGCCGATGCGCCAAAGGCCTGCTGCATTCCGGAGAACCCGCGTGGCGCGCCCAAGGAGGGCAGCTACGATCCGCGGCAGCCCAACGTGAAAATCCCCCGCAAAGTCCTGAAGGGCGGCTCGCATTTGTGCGCGCCGAATTATTGCCGTCGCTATCGACCCGCCGCGCGTCACGCCGAGCCGATCGATACGTCGACGAGTCATGTCGGGTTCAGGTGCGTGGTTCGGGAGGCTGGGCGCTCGTAGATCAAATTGTTTCAACAAGGCAATCGTCAGATGGAGGAACGTCATGTGCGGCATTCCGTTTGAAAGCATCCTGCAAAAGGCCTTCACGAAACGACGATCCGGAAAGAACGAGAGCCGTCCGAATGTGATCCTGGGCGGCACCATGCCTGCCGCCGCACTGACGCTGGCAACACTGATGTCCGTTGCGCTGCCAGGCTGGAGCGGAGCGCAAGCGCAAGCGCAAGCACAAGCGCCTCAGCAACAGCAAAAGCCCAATATCCTCTTCATCATGGGCGACGACATCGGCCTGATGCAGCCGAGCATCTATCACCGTGGCCTGATGGTGGGTGAGACACCGAATATCGACCGCATCGGCAACGAAGGGGCATTGTTCACGCATTATTATGCCGAGCAGAGTTGCACGGCCGGCCGCAACGCCTTCTTCACCGGCATGCATCCGCTGCGTACCGGGATGATCCCGCCGCAACTGCCTGGCAGCCCGTCCTATCTGCGGCCCGGCACGCCGGCGATCGCGAAATTCCTGCTCGATCTCGGCTACAACACCGGCGAATTCGGCAAGAACCATCTCGGCGATCACACCGACGCATTGCCGACGGCGCACGGCTTCCAGGAATACTGGGGCTATCTGTATCATCTCGACGCGATGCAGGGCGTGAGCTTCCCGGACATCAACAAGTCCCCCAGCCAGCAAACGGTTGCGCCGCCATGCCGCAACACGGCTATTCCCGGCATCCCGGAGGTGCCCGGCTCGGTCGATCCGAAAACGACGGTCTGCCTGACGCCGCCGCGCAACGTCCTGTGGTGCAAGTCTGATGGGTCCTCCAAGACGCAGAGCTGCATCGACCAGGGTCCGCTGACGCTGGAGCGGTCGAAGGGCGTGGACGAGGAAATCTCCGCGAAGGTCGTCGACTTCCTCGACCGCAACGATCCCAAGAAGACCAGCAAGCCGTTCTTCGTCTGGTACAACCCGGCGCGCATGCACATCACCACCGTGCTGAACGACAAATATCAGGCCATGATCGGCGAACCCGGCGGCAAGGACTGGGGCCTCAACGAAGCCGGCATGAAGCAGCTCGACGACAACATCGGTCTCGTGTTGAAGAAGCTCGAAGATATGGGTGCGCTCGATAACACGATCATCGTGTTCACCACTGACAATGGTGCCGAGACCATCACTTTCCCGGACGGCGGCACCACGCCATTCAAGGGCGGCAAGCTGAGCACCTGGGAAGGCGGCATGCGCGCTCCGGCGCTTGTCCGCTGGCCGGGCGTCATCAAGCCGGGTACGATCAAGAACGAGATCTTTGCGTCGCTCGACTGGGTGCCCACCCTCGTCAACATCGCGGGCGGAGACAAGGGCGATGCGCTGAACAAGCGCATCATGGCCGGCCAGTATCCCGGCATCGTCAGGACCAAGCTCGATGGCGTCGACCAGACCGAATATCTTTCGGGACGTTCGGAAAATTCGGCGCGCGACACGTTCTTCTACTATTCGGGCAAGGAGCCGTCGGCAGTTCGCTACAAGAACTGGAAAATCTACTTCACGATGGTGTCCGACGCCCCGACAGGCTTTATTGCCGGCCCGTTGCCGTATCACTGGGCGCAGGTCGTCAACATCAAGCGCGATCCCTTCGAAACGTCGATCGGTTCCCAGTTCAAGACGCTCATCGGCGTGGGAGGTTCGATCGGCTCGCCCTCGACAGCCTACATCTACGACTGGAACATGCTGCCGATCGGCCAGGCACTGTGGCTGAAGGAGCTTGAATCCTACAGGGAGTTCCCGCCGATGCAGGATCCCGCGAGCTACAACCTCGAGCAGGTCGTGCAGCAGGTCAAGAATGCAAGGACTTCGCGCGAGTAGTCTCGCGTCGAAGGAAGAGCCCGGCGCCCGAAGTGGGCGCCGGTCTGGGCTGCCCATAAAAGCGACTGTTATTGGCCGGCAAAAGTGATCGTGCCTGCCGTTCTTTGTCCTGAGAATGAATGCGTTCAACGAGGCTAAAAGTCGAATTGATATTGTGACGGTGGCGAAAAGGTCTCGGTGCAGCGTGTGCTGAGAGGGAGTAGCGTTCGTGAACCCGGCGTCTCCAAGCTACACCGCGCGCGTTCTGGCCTGGCTCGCTGTCAGTCTGACAGTCATATTCATTTTGCTCGGTGGTTTCTGGTACGGCTTCTCTGCCGAGGTTCATCATCGCATCTGGCAGGACATTGCCGATCGGCCCGGCGGCCCGATGACATTTCGTTTCGTGCTGCAGCCGACGATGGCGGCACTTGCAGCTTTGCATGACGGTATTGAAGACGCGCGAACGGGTCGCGCGCCATACTTCTGGACTGTCCTGAGCAGTTCCGCCGAGCGTCTCGGGCGCCTGCAAGAGGGCATCTTTGCGGTTGCGCGCATCATGCTGCTCGGCTTCGCGATGGATGCCCTCTACCAGTGGCGCGTGCTCGGGACTTTCTATCCCGGCGAGGCGGTGATCATCACCCTGATCCTCGCCGTTCTTCCCTATTTCATTTTCCGTGGGCCGATCGAGCGCGTCGCGCATTGGTGGCTTGCGCGCCATCCGTCATCCAGACAAGGCAGGCAGCGGTGATGGAGCATATCGACCGTCAATCCAGCTCCGCCCAGATTTCGGTCGAATTGGCCTCGCGCCGGACCGGCATGTCGTTCCAGCGCACGCGCCTGAGTGCAGACCGCACATTGATGTCGGTCATCCGCACGGCGCTGTCGCTGATCTCATTCGGCTTCGCGATCTTTCAGGCATTCGAGAAACTGCGCGAGCAGAGCGTCATTGCGCATGCCGCATCGGCACGAAACTTCGGCTTCACGCTGGTCGGGCTCGGCATCGTGATGCTGATTTTCGGCATCATCTACCATGTCCGGTTCATGCTTCATCTGCGACAGGAGCGAAAGGACATGATGGCGGACGGTCTCGTCCATGGCGAGAGCAAGTTCCCGCCCTCGTTCACGCTCATCACGGCCGTCATTCTTCTGCTGATCGGGTTCTTCGCCATCGTCAGCATGATGTTCCAAGCGGGGCCATTCGGATGAAGGGTGCTGCCTCAACGCGGCGCCATCAATGAAAGAAAGGACGTTTCGATTCAGGAAGAGCGTATGCAGACAGGGAGTCTCCTCGATGGCAACGGCCAAGAATGGAAAACCCAATATCCTCGTGATCTGGGGCGACGATATCGGCATCTCTAATCTGAGCTGCTACTCACACGGACTGATGGGCTACCAGACGCCCAACATCGATCGCCTCGCCAGGGAAGGCATGATGTTCATCGATTCCTACGGCGAACAGTCATGCACGGCGGGGCGCTCATCCTTCATCACCGGACAGAGCGTGCTGCGTACCGGCCTGTCGAAGGTCGGCTTTCCCGGCGCTCCGATCGGCATGACGGAAAAGGCACTTACGATCGCAGGCGCCTTGAAGAACCAGGGGTATGCGACCGGGCAATTCGGCAAGAACCATCTCGGCGACCTCAATCATATGCTGCCGACCAATCACGGTTTCGATGAGTTCTTCGGCAATCTGTATCATCTCAATGCCGAGGAAGAGCCGGAGATGTACGACTATCCGCCGGAAAAGGACTTTCCGAACTACCGCAAGGATTACGGGCCGCGCGGCGTCATTCATTCCTGGGCGACTGACAAGGACGACGCCACCGTCGAACCCCGCTGGGGCAAGATCGGCAAACAGAAGGTTCAGGATACCGGTCCGCTCAACCGCAAGCGCATGGAAACCTGTGACGACGAATTCGTCGCGGCGGCCAAGGACTTCATCAAGCGCGCGGAGGCCGAGGGCAAGCCGTGGTTCGTGTGGCTCAACACCACGCACATGCATTTGTACACGCACACCAAGAAGGAAAGCCTCGGTCAGGCGGGCCGCTGGCAATCGCCTTATCACGACACGATGATCGATCATGACAAGAATGTCGGCGACATGCTCGACTTCCTTGACCAGATCGGTGTCGCCGACAACACCGTCGTGCAATACTCGACCGATAATGGTCCGCACCGGAACACATGGCCCGATGGCGGCATGACGCCGTTCCGCTCCGAAAAAAACACCAACTGGGAAGGCGCGTTCCGTATTCCGCTGCTCGTGCGCTGGCCAGGCAAGATCAAGCCGGGCCAGATCTCGACCGGGATCGTCCAGCACCACGACTGGTTCCCGACGTTTCTCGCGATCGCCGGCGAGCCGGATATCGTGGAGAAGGCGAAGAAAGGATATCAGGCGATCGGGCGCACCTACAGGAACCATATCGACGGCTACAATCTCGTTCCCTATCTCACCGGGCAGGAGAAGGAATCGCCGCGCAAGATGTTCGTCTATATCAGCGACGACGGCGACATCATCGCGTTGCGCTACGACAACTGGAAGTGCGTGTTCATGGAGCAGCGCTGCAAGGGTACGCTGCAGGTCTGGGCCGAACAGTTCACGCGGCTGCGGCTTCCAAAGCTCTACAACCTGCGGACAGACCCATATGAGTTCGCCGACATCACGTCCAACACCTATTGGGAATGGTTCCTCCGCCGCGACTACATCGCCCTGACGATCAACATGATCGCAGCGAAATGGGCGGACACCTTCAAGGACTTCCCGCCGATCCAGAAGCCGAACAGCTTCACCATCGAAGAAGCGATCGAGA
>JAEYVN010000492.1 GCA_023431725.1 Pseudomonadota bacterium | reverse complement strand
CCTCTTCGCTCTCGATCACGGAGGCGTCCGAAAACCTCACATAGAGAGCGTCCGCCTCTCGATCATAGGTCGTCTTCATCCTGACGTCTCTCTCGCTGCATCGTCCCTATAACATAACCTCGGGGCGGCGGCGATGGTCAGGACTTAAACCGGGGATCGAGGAAGTCCCGCAGGCTGTCGCCGAACAGGTTGAAGGCGAACACCGCGAGCGAGATCGCGGCGCCGGGGAACAGGATCATCCACGGCGCCTCGCGATAGAAGTCCGCGGCATTGCCGGACAGCATCAGGCCCCAGGCGGCGGTCGGCTCGGCGACGCCGAGGCCGAGGAACGACAGCGAGGCTTCGGCGAGGATCGCCTGCGCGATGAATGCCGTCAGCATGATCAGATAGGGCGCGACCACGTTCGGCGACATGTGGCGGAAGATGATGCGGCTGTTGGAATAACCGGCCGCCCGTGCCGCATCGACATAGGGCATCACGCGCACCGACAAGGCCGCGGCGCGGACGACGCGGGCGACGCGCGGGATGATCGGAATGGCGATGGCGAACACAAGGTTCACGTCAACGCCGCCAAGCACGAAGCGCTTCAACGCGGCCACGACCACCAGCGCCAGCACGATCAGCGGGAAGGCGAGCAGGATATCCATCAGCCGCTGGATGATGTTGTCGATACGGCCGCCGAAATAGGCCGAGGCGACGCCGAGCATGGCGCCGAGTGTCGAGCCGATGAACGACGAGAAGAAGCCGATCACCAGCGCCGTGCGCGCGCCGTAGATCAGACGCGAGCAGATGTCGCGGCCGAAGGCATCGGTGCCGCACCAATGCTCCCATGAGGGCGGGGCCAGGATCGAGGCAAAGTCGATCGCCAGCGGATCATAGGGCGCCACCCAGTCGCAGAAGATGCCGGCAAACATCATCGCCAGGATGATGAGGAAGCTCACCGCGCCGAGCGGCTGCTGATAAATGAACTCGATGATGGCGCCGCGCGGCTTGCGAACCTTCGGCGTTGCGACGGCCGGAATGTCGGTGGGTGAAACTGCGGTCATCATGATCACCCGTAGCGGATGCGTGGATCGAACACGGCGTAGAGCAGGTCGATCGCCAGATTGACGAAGACGTAGAACGCGGCGATCAGCATCACCATGCCCTGGATCAGCGTGAAGTCGTTGCGCGAGATGCTCTGCACGAACAGCTGGCCGATGCCGTTGAGGTTGAACACCTGCTCGGTGACGACCAGGCCGCCGATCAGGAAGGTGAATTCCAGGCCGATCACGGTGATCGCGGGCAGCAGCGCGTTGCGCAAGGCGTGGCGCGAGATCACCAGCTTCTCATAGACGCCCTTGGCCCGCGCGGTGCGGATGTAATCCTCGTTCAGCACTTCGAGCAGCGATGAGCGGATCATGCGCGCCACGACCGCGCAATAGCGATAGCCCACGGCCAGCGCCGGCCAGATCAATTGCGTAAGATTGGCGACGGGATCGACATAGATCGGCGTGAAGGTGATCGGCGGCAGCCAGTTGAATAATGAAAGGAGGCCCAGCATGATCAGCATGCCGAACCAGAAGGACGGGATCGACAGTCCGCCGATGGTGACGATGCGGACAAAGTAATCGATCCAGGTGTCGCGATAGAGTGCCGCCAGCGTGCCGAGCGGTATGGCGATCAGCACCGCGATGATCGTCGCCATGATTGCGACCTGAAACGACAGTTCGAAGCGCAGCCGGATCTCCTCCATCACCGGCCGTTCGGTCCACATCGAGTTGCCGAAATTCAGTGTGGCGACGCCGACCATCCAGTCGGCGAATTGCGTTGCCAATGGCTTGTCGAGGCCAAGCCGCGCGCGTTCGGCATCGATGACCTCCTGCGTCACGCTGCCGCCGTCGCCGCGCAGCTTGATCTCGACTACATCGCCGGGAACGATGCGCAGCATGAAGAAGACCAGCACCGCGACGCCGAGCAGCGTCGGAATGGTCAGCAGCACGCGGTTGATGGTGTAGCGGAGCATTTGGCTTCTTTCCTTTCCCTCGCCCCGCTTCAGCGGGGAGAGGGTGGCTTGCGAGCGTCAGCGAGCAAGTCGGGTGAGGGGCGCCATCATTTGGGTAAGCCCCTCATCCGCCTCGGACCTTCGGTCCTCGGCACCTTCTCCCCGCTGAAGGCGGGGAGAAGGAAGAAACGACTTGCTGTTACTGCAGCCACACGTCGGCGAGATCGGCACCGAGATTGTGGCTGGGCGACATCTTCCAGCCCATCATCGTCTTGTGGGTCGGCACGATACGGTGCCACCACAGGATCGGCTGCTGATAGGCCTGCTCAAAGGCGCGCTTCTCGAAGGCGCGGATCAGCGCCTTGCGCTTCTCCGGATCGCGCTCGCGCATGTGCTCGTCGTACAGCCGATCGAGTTCGGCATCCTTCGAGCGCGACATGTTCTGTGGCGAGCGCGTCACCGACAGATATTTGGCGAGGCCCAGGCTTGAATCGTCCATGAACAGGTTCGAGAAGTCGATGGCGACATCGAACTGTCCCGACGACATGGTGGCGATGTATTTGCCGGTGTCGGACTGCACATGTTCGACTTCGACCCCGATCTGTCGCCACTGGTCGACCAGGAAGATGCCGGCCGGTGTGTAGGGCATCGCCAGGTTGCGATTCCACAACTGCAGCTTCAGGTTCGGCACGCCGGCTTCCGCCAGCAGCTTCTTGGCTTCTTCACGCGACTTCTTGATGTCCTTCGAGAAGCCCGGCAGCTTGACGAGTTCGGCTTCCGGCGTGGCCATCGGCGAGCCGGGGCGGATCACGCCGCCGACCGAACGCAGCGTCGAAATGCGCGAAAGACCCTGGCTGCCGCCCCAGCGGTCGATGGCCATGAGCAGCGCACGGCGCACGCGCACGTCGTCGAACGGCTTCTTCTCGGTATTGAAGACGACGAGCAGGTTCAGGGTCCAGCTCGATTCCTCGATGCGGATCCTGTCACCCATCGCCGCCACGAGACGGTCGCGCTCCGCCGGCGAGATGCCGCGGAATTCGCCCATCACCTGTCCGCCCTGCACGGCGTTCAGCATCGCGGCGGCCTGCAGCGTGAAGATGCCGCGGAAGCCATCGAGATAGGGCAGGCCCTTCTTGAAGTAATCCGGGTTCTTCTTGCCGGCGACATGGCTGCCCTTCACGTGCTCGACGAAGATGAAGGGGCCGGTGCCGTTGATCTTGGTGCGTGGTGCGGCCGGATCGGCGGCGAGATCCTTCGCCGAATAGATCACGTTCCACGGCGAGGCGAAGTGTTCGAGCATCGCCGCATTCACGTTCTTCATCTTGAAGACGACGGTGAGCGGATCGGGAGTCTCGATCGAGCCGATGTCCGAGAAGGTGGCCCGACGGGTCGAGACCACGCCTTGCGGCGGATTGCGCATGCGATCGTAAGTCGCCTTCACGTCGGCCGAAGTCAGTGGCGTGCCGTCATGGAATTTCACATTCGGCTGCAATTTGAATGTGAAGGTCATCAGGTCGGGTGCGACCTCCCACGACTGGGCGAGATCGCCTTCGACTTCCGGAAACTTGTCGAGATTGAAGCGCAGCAGCGTCGAGTAGAACGGCGCCGCAAAATGCAGGGTCGCATAGGTGTCGCTGCCATGCGGATCGTAATGCGGTGTCTCGGCACTGATTGCGAAATTCAGCGAACCGCCTTGTTTCGGCGTTTGCGCAGACGCGGCGTGGCCCGCGAATGCGAGGGACGCAATCGTTGCGACCCATAAGCCCACTTTCCTCAGCATCCTCGTTCTCCCTTGAAAATGTTTTTTTTTATCGTTGCGGTTTTCGTTCGACGCCCCGCTTAACTCGGATCTCCTTCAAACCTTGATGCAGGCTGCAAAATGGCCCGGCCGCTTTTCTTCGAGCGGCGGGACCGTCTTGCGGCATTCCTCGCTGGCCATCGGGCAGCGCGTGTTGAACACGCAGCCGGACGGCGGCGACATGTGTGAGGGAAGCTCGCCCTTGATCAGACGCGGCTCGCGGCCTTTCTCGACGGTCGGATCGGGCACCGGCGCCGCATCGAGCAGCACCTTGGTGTAGGGATGCAGCGGCTCGTGATAGAGCATGTCGCGATCAGCCACTTCCATGACGCGGCCGAAATACATGACGACGACGCGCATCGAGATATGCCGAACGACCGCGAGATCATGCGCGATGAACAGATAGGCGAGGCCCAGCCGGCGTTGCAGGTCTTCCAGCAGATTGATGATCTGGCCCTGAATCGACACGTCGAGCGCGGAGACCGCCTCGTCGCAGACGATGAAGGATGGCTCCATCGCCAATGCGCGCGCGATGCCGACACGCTGACGCTGACCGCCCGACAATTGATGCGGATAGCGCGCGGCCATTTCCGGCCGCAGGCCGACCTGTTCGAGCAGTTGCGCTACACGATCCTGCTCGGCCTTGCGGTTCGGTACGAGCTTGTAGAC
>JAEYVN010000066.1 GCA_023431725.1 Pseudomonadota bacterium | reverse complement strand
TCGCCACCATCTGCGGCGGCGGCACGACGATGGTCGAGACATCCTTGTCCGGATCGATGCCGCCGGCGGCGAGCCAGTAACGGATCCACAGGTCGTGCGTGCCGCCGGGGAAGGTCATCGCCACCTTGACCTCCTTGCCGGCCGCTTTCTTCTTCTCAAAGGCGGCCTTCAGCGGCGAGGCGTCGGTCGTGACCTTGAGGTCCTTGTATTCGTTGGCGACCGAGATCGCCTGCGCATCAAGATTGAGCCGTGCCAGAATATACATCGGCGTCGGCACGTTGTTCTGCGTCACCTTGCCGGCAGAGATGAGGTACGGCATCGGCGTCAGGATATGCGCGCCGTCGATGCCGTTGCTTTCCGAGCCGAGAACGAGATTGTCGCGCGTCGCGCCCCATGATGCCTGCTTGGACACCTCGACATCCGGCATGCCGTGCTTGGCGAAAAGGCCCTTCTCCTTCGCGATCACCAGTGGCGAAGCGTCCATCAGCGCGATGTAACCAAGCACAGCCTTCCTGGTTTCGGGCGCCGATGCATGCGCGAACGGAACACCGAACGGAAACTGTGTCTTCACCGCACCCAGCAATGCCGCGGCGCCGGCCGTTCCTTTCAACAGCGTGCGGCGACTGATCGAAAATGACTTTCTTCCCTCGGGTCCCTTATCGCATTCGCTTCCCATCGAAATTCCCTCGTTGTCTCTCTGGTTGGCCAAGTGGTCCGTTGCCTGATGTGTCCGTTTGCGCGTTCTTGCCGTGCGTTCGTCGCGTGATGCGTTGCACGGTCGCCAAACAAAAAAGCCGCAGTCTTTCAGGCGCACCCGCGTGGGCGCATCCTTGAGACAGCGGCATTGCTATGGTCGACCCGTCGTTGGATCGTATGGAGGCGCCCGTCGTCACAGGCGCCGTCGGCATCTTCCTTTCAAGCTTCGTGCCAGTTTTGGATCAGAGCGATTCCAAAGGAGTTACAGCGAGATAGCGGCTTGCTCACAAATCGTGCAGCGGCGTGAACGCTGAAGTTTCCTGCAAAGCGCAATGCGATTGCCGCTCTTGTGTGCAGCGCAACAGTGCTGGCCAGTCCAAGCTCAGGACCGATGGATGAGACCCAGCGCACGCGGCGAATTCTGACGTGACGTACCCGGATGACGTTCGAGAGAATCCGGTGCTACCTGGCAGGCCAGGTCGAGAGCGCCTGCTCGGCGACAGCCTCCAGCATCTTGCGACTGAAGCCGGCTTTGGCCTGCACCGCCATGCCGTGAAGGACAGCCATCACGAATGCGGCAAGGGCGTCGGATTTCGCGGTCTTTGGCAAGTCGCCCTCAGCCTTTGCCCGATCGAAGCGTTCACGAAGCTGCGCTTCACCCGATGCGCGAGCATCTATCAACGCTTGTCGTATGGGCTCTGATTCATCCGACCCCGCCAGAACACCATTGATGGCGAGACACCCCGCATGATCGGGATAACGCGTGTTGAGATCGATGGCACTGTGCAGGATGCGCGCGACAACGTCCCGCGACGTCGGCAGTTGAAGCGCCTCCGGGATGTAGTCGAGATAGCGCTCGTAGTAGCGAGCGAGCGCCAGGCGGAAGAGCGCTTCCTTGTTCCCAAATGCGGAATAGAGGGCGGGTCTCTCTACGCCAGTTGCCTCGGTCAAGTCGGCGTAGGAGGCGCCCTCATAACCCTTGCGCCAGAAGACGCATAATGCGGCGTCGAGCGCCTTCTCCACATCAAATTCGCGACGGCGTCCCATCAGATCAGCCCGGAGTTTTTCATAACGGTCATTATTTAATTGGTTGACAGTCCCCTGTCCATATTTCATAACGATCATTATAGTAATGATTGTTACGAAATCATGGCGCAGCCGCTCGCAGAGATCAGGCCGCGCCAAAATGCGCAGAAAGGTTTGTTATGTCGAATATCTTGAAGGGCAAGGTCGTCCTCGTGACCGGTGGCTCCCGCGGCCTTGGTGCCGCCACGGCGGAAGCATTTGCCGATCATGGAGCGGATGTGGCGATCAGCTACGCGGCCTCGGCCGACAAGGCAAAGGCGGTCGTGGACAAGCTGAAGGCGAAGGGGGTTCGCGCGATTGCAATCAAGAGCGATCAGGCTGACTTGGCTTCCGCCAAGCCTTTGATCGACGCAGTGATCGCTGAATTCGGCAAGCTCGACATCCTCATCAACAATGCAGCGATTGCCGTGCAGGGCAAGACGGTCGACGACCCGGAACTCGATGCCGATGAACTGGACCGGCAGTGGCAAGTCAATGTGCTTGGGGCGGTGGCAACAACACGCGCCGCAGCCCGAAAACTCTCGGACGGTGGGCGCATTATTTTCATAGGGTCCGGGCTTGGCAGCCGTGTCGCGTTCCCGGGCGTTGCTGACTATGCAGGCACTAAGGCGGCCATCGTCGGATACGCAAAAGGCGTCCAGCGTGATCTTGGAACCCGCAACATTACCGTGAACGTCGTGCAGCCAGGCATCATGCCGACGGACATGGCATCGACGGTCGCCGACAAATTGCCGGATGCGATCATGGATCTTCACGCAATCCGCCGGATCGCGACCCTGGATGAGGTGGCGGCCGCCGTTTGCTTCCTTGCGGGTCCGCATGCTGGCTACATCAGCGGCAGCGTTCTGGATATCTCCGGCGGCTTCCAAATCTGAACATCGAAGATCAGCTTCTTAAACCGTCCGCTCGCTCGCAGATTCACACACTGACCACATCGGCGGCGTAGGGAACGTGGCTGGTGTATGCCAGCGGCCTCAACAACCCGGAGAATGAACTGTGCATTGGGAATATCTTGTCGTCACGGAGACCATGAGTTCCAGCGAACTTAACAGGCTGGGTGCTGAAGGGTGGGAACTCGTCGCGGTGGTCGCACCTGGATATTTCGTATTGCATCATTTCCTCAAGCGCGAAGTGCGAGCCTGACGGATCGTC
>JAEYVN010000059.1 GCA_023431725.1 Pseudomonadota bacterium | reverse complement strand
AGCTATCGGCCGTCGAACGACATCATCAAGCCGCAATATGCGATCGAGCGGTTGTTCGAACTGACCAAGGACCGCGACACCTACATCACGACCGAGGTCGGTCAGCATCAGATGTGGGCGGCGCAGTTCTATCGCTTCCAGGAGCCGAACCGCTGGATGACGTCGGGCGGCCTCGGCACCATGGGCTATGGCCTGCCGGCCGCGGTCGGCGTGCAGATGGCGCATCCGGGCGCGCTGGTGATCGACATTGCCGGCGAAGCGTCGGTGCAGATGACGATGCAGGAATTGTCGACTGCGGTTCAGTACCGGCTGCCGATCAAGATCTTCATCCTCAACAACCAGTATATGGGCATGGTTCGCCAGTGGCAGGAACTGCTGCATGGCAACCGCTATTCGGAAAGCTATTCGGAGGCCTTGCCGGATTTCGTGAAGCTGGCCGAAGCGATGCACGCGCATGGCATCCGCTGCCAGAAGCCGGGCGATCTCGACGATGCGATCAAGGAAATGATCGACATCGACAAGCCGGTGATCTTCGACTGCGTCGTCGATCAGAAGGAAAACTGCTTCCCGATGATCCCGTCCGGTCGCGCCCATAACGAGATGATCCTCGGCGATGCCGCGGAAAGCCTCGAGGATGCGATCACCGAAGAAGGCAAGATGCTGGTTTAATTTCTTCCCTCTCCCCTTGAGGGAGAGGGTGCTGAGCCGCGAAGCGGCGAAGCGGGTGAGGGGTATTGCAGAATTGACGAAGTGACCCCTCACCCGGCTCGCTTCGCTCGCCACCCACTCCCTCAAGGGGAGAGGGAAAAAGAAATCGAGCAAGGATAGACACGCGTGAACGCCACCATACCCACCACGTCCCATTATCCCGCTGCACCCGTCGAGCAGCGCATCGAACGACACACCTTGTCGGTTCTGGTCGACAACGAGCCGGGCGTTCTTGCGCGCGTGATCGGCCTGTTTTCCGGGCGTGGGTACAATATCGACTCGCTCACGGTTTCGGAGACCGAGCACGAGAAGCATATCTCGCGCATCACCATCGTCACCAGCGGAACGCCGATGGTGATCGAGCAGATCAAGAACCAGCTCGAGCGCCTGGTGCCGATCCATCGCGTGATCGATCTCACCGTGGCCGGCCCCTCGCTCGAACGCGAGCTGGCAATGGTGAAGGTGCGCGGGAAGGGCGAGCATCGCGTCGAGGCGTTGCGTCTTGCCGATGCGTTCCGCGCCCGCGTAATCGATGCGACCACGGAAAGCTTCGTGTTCGAGATCACCGGCAAGGGCGACAAGATCGACCAGTTCGTCGAGCTGATGCTGCCGCTCGGTCTCGTCGAAGTGTCGCGGACCGGCGTGGTGGCCATCAGCCGCGGACCGGAGGCAATGTAGGGAGCGGCGGCGCCCCGAGCGCCGCCTGAAGGGCGATGGGTCTGTCCAGCGAGACAACGCCGCCGACCAAAACCGAGCCTCGGACTTTTCCGGCTATCGTCCTTATTCCCCTGATCGGCTTGTCGGCCGGCCTTGTCGCAAAGGCCGCCGGCTACGAAATGCTATCCGGCGTGCTCTGGGCCGTGTCAACGGTTCCTGTTCTTCTTGCTCTTGTCATCGAAATCTGGAGTAGCCTGCGCGCCGGCAAGGTCGGACTCGACATCGTTGCCGCTTTGTCGATGAGTGCGGCGCTCGCGGTTGGAGAATATCTCGCCGCTGCAATCGTCGCGCTGATGTATTCGGGCGGCCAGTATCTGGAGCGTTTCGCCGAGCACCGGGCGCGCCGCGATATGTCGACGCTGCTGGCGCGCGTGCCGCGCTTTGCGATGCGCCATCGCGATGGCGAGTTGGAAGAAGTTCCCATCGATGTAGTCGAACCGGGTGACCGGCTGCTGATCCGCCTCGGCGATATTGTCCCGGTGGATGGTATCGTTGCGGCAGGCGCGGCGATTCTCGATCAGTCGGCGCTTACAGGCGAAGCGGTGCCTGTGCGCATTGGCGCCGGCGCCGACGTGATGAGCGGCTCGACAAATGCCGGCGAGGCATTCGATCTCGTTGCATCGCGCCGTGCGCAGGAGAGCACGTACGCGGCAATCGTGCGTCTCGTCGAACAGGCGCAGCAATCGCGAGCGCCGATGGCACGTCTTGCCGATCGTTTTGCGCTCGTCTTCCTGGCCGTCACAGTGGTGCTTGCCGGTGGTGCCTTCGCTTTCAGCAGCGATCCCATCCGTGCCGTGGCCGTGCTGGTGGTCGCAACGCCGTGCCCGCTCATTCTTGCCGTGCCGATCGCCTGGGTTTCCGGTATGTCGCGCGCGGCGAGAAACGGCATCCTGATCAAGAGCGGCGCCGCGCTGGAGATCATGGGGCGTGTCCGGGCTCTTGAGATCGACAAGACCGGCACGCTGACGGTCGGCAAGCCTGAAGTGACGACGATCCTGACCTCGGACGAGACGCCGGCCGATGAGCTCCTGCGCCTCGCCGCGTCACTTGATCTGGCCTCGAAGCATGTCATGGCCGAGGCGATTGTAGCGGATGCGCGCCAGCGGGATCTCGTGCTCAGTGTTCCAAAAGGTGTCAGCGAAACGCCCGGCGAGGGTGTTGCCGGCAACGTGGACGGCCGCGACGTGGTTGTCGGAGGACGGCAGTTTGTTTCCTCCAGAATTGGCAAGCCGATCGCACGCCGTCCGGAGATCGCGCCAGGCACCGTTACGGTTTCCGTAGGTATCGATGGCGTGCATGCTGGCGAGATCGTTTTGGCCGATCGATTGCGCGACGGCACGGGTGAACTGCTGAAAAATCTGCGCGCTGTTGGCGTCGCACGCATTGTGCTGGCCACCGGTGATCGCGCCGACGTGGCGAAAGCCGTGACCGGCGGTCTCGACATCGATTCAGTGCGGGCTGATTTGTCAGCCGATCAGAAAGTTCTTGTTGTTTTGTCGGAACGCAAAGGCGGTCCGGTGATGATGGCGGGCGATGGAGTCAATGATGCGCCGGCGTTGGCTGCGGCCGATGTTGGCGTGGCCATGGGCGCACGCGGAGCGGCTGCATCGGCTCAGGCCGCGGATGTCGTTCTCCTTGTCGATGATCTGGGCCGGATTGTTCCGGCCATGCAAATTGCACAACGGTCACGTAAAATCGCACTGCAAAGTGTAGTTGCCGGGCTGACTCTTTCGGGAGCGGCGATGATTGTTGCTGCGTTTGGTCATCTGCCGCCCGTGCAGGGTGCCCTCCTGCAGGAGGCAATCGACATCACCGTTATCGTCAATGCGTTGCGCGCGCTCGGCGGCAAATCAGCAAGCGGCAAGGCAGAACGCGGCAAATCCTGAAGATAATCTTGCCGTCGGCATTGTGGCTATTCGCCGCGGCCTCGGGGCGCGCGGCCGCGGTTTGAAGATGATCGCCCATTATAAAGATATTTTCTTGCTGCGGCGTTCGGCGAAATTCTGTTCGCTGAGATCAGTTCCATACCTCCGGCACGCGCATTTCAAAAATATACACCTCCGGATGCAGCGAAATAAACAATACTATTCGATTGATTCAGCCGGATTTTTTTTGTTCCCATAGTGCCGGGGAAGACGGGGCTGATCACCAATGATCCTTGTACTCTTGGCGAGGAGCCGAATGTTGTGCCTGATGGTCTAACCAAACTGGCGCAATTTTTAAGCTTCGCCGGGATGCGTTTCTGGCAGCGACTGGGAGGTCGATGACAGGCAGGCCGCATGGTCTGTCGCAACCCTGACTTGGGCTGGACGTTATACCGGCCGACGGAGCACAACGATGCGACTTCTGATTTCCGCAATCGTAATTGCCGCGATGACCGCGTCGGCCCAAGTTGGCAGCGTCAATCGTGCCTACGCGCAGACAACGTTGGTCAACGTATCTTACGATCCCACCCGCGAGCTCTATCGCGACTATTCCGAATATTTCGCCAAATACTGGAAAGAGAAGACCGGCAAGACTGTCGAGATCAGCAACAGCCATGGCGGCTCCGGCGCCCAGGTTCGGTCGGTGATCGAGGGCCTGCCCGCCGACGTCGTGACCTTCCCGCTTGAAGGAGATGTCCTCGGCATAGAGCGGAAGGGATTGATCGACGCCGGATGGAAGAAAAAGTTTCCAGCGGATTCCTCACCGTACACGTCGACCATCGTCTTCCTTGTTCGCAAAGGCAATCCGAAGGGCATCAAGGACTGGAACGACCTCGCCAGGCGCGGCATCTCGGTGATCACGCCCAATCCGAAGACATCGGGTGGTGCACGCTGGAATTATCTTGCTGCCTGGGCCTATGAACTGGATCGCACAGGTGGAGATCAGAAAAAGGCGCAGGATTTCGTGGCCGCGATCTACAGGAACGTGGCGGTACTCGACACCGGCGCGCGCGGCTCGACCAACACCTTTGTCCAGAACAAGGTCGGCGATGTATTGATCGCCTGGGAAAACGAGGCACTGCTCTCGCTCAAGGAGTTCGGTGCGAATTATGAAATCATCGTGCCGTCGGTTTCGATCCTCGCCGAAGTCAAGGTGGCGATCGTCGACAAGAATGTCGACAAGAAGGGGACGCGCGAACTGGCCAAGGCCTTCCTCGATCAACTCTATTCGCCCGAGGCGCAAAAGATTTTCGCGAAGAATTTCTATCGTCCGGGGAAGCCGGAGTATGTCGACGCTGCTGATCTCAAGGTCTTCCCGGAGGTCAAGCTGATCAAGATTGATGATGTGTTCGGCGGATGGGCGAAGGCACAGCCCACCCATTTCGACAACGGAGGCATTTTCGATAAGATATATTCTAAGGATTGAGCGAAGCCTTCGCGCGCAAGTGATCTGCAATGATCCGGCGGGCCGTGGATACCTTGCTATCTTTATGGACCCGGGGCTAATTCGATGATGGCGGGCTTTCAGTTCCGAGCGGCGAGCATCATTCCAGGCTTCCGGCTGACCTTCGGCTTCACGATCTTTTACCTGTCTCTCATTGTGCTCATTCCGATCGTCGGTCTTTACATCAAGACGTTCGAGCTTGACTGGGACCGCTTCGTCGCCATCATCACCGGGCCAAGGTTCATGGCCG
>JAEYVN010000214.1 GCA_023431725.1 Pseudomonadota bacterium | reverse complement strand
ATAGAAGCCGCGATGCGCGACGGCATTCGAGATGCCGAGATTGGTGACGCCAGGCTCGACCACCGCAACGCGGTTCTCGAAATCGATATCGCGGATGCGGCTAAACTTCGAAAGGCCGAGCAGAACGCCGTCACCGAGCGGCAGCGCGCCGCCGGACAAGGACGTGCCCGCCCCGCGCGGCACGACCTTGATGTTGTTCTCATGACAATAACGCAGCACCTCCGACACCTGCTGCGTGGTCGAGGGCAGCACCACGACCATCGGCAATTGCCGGTAGGCCGTGAGCCCGTCCGACTCGAACGGGCGCATCTCGCGTTCGCCGTCGATGACCCCCTCGCCCGGCACGATCGCCCGCAATGCAGCAACGATGTCGTCGCGGCGCGCCAACAATTTCTCGTCGATGGACGGCTTTTTCACGGACATATCAATTCTCCATCAACCGGCAGTCAGGCCATTGTTACGGCTCGCACGGGATCCTCAGGAATGCCCCATGCCGATTGATATGCATCAACGAACCCAGCACTCTCACGTCACATAACCAGTGGCATATTCAGGATAACATACAATAGCTCCATCGGAGATCTCCCATGATCAAGGATATTGTTGTCCATCTGAGCTCGAGCCCGGAGAACGATCCGGCCTGCCGTTACGCCATTTCCATGGCCGAAGCCTTCAATGCCCACATCACCGGCGTGATCTTCGCATACGACCCGCCATGGCCGCCTTCGATCCTGGAAGGCGCGGTGATCGACATTTATGAAACCATAAAGTCCGAAGAGCATAATCGCGCCAAGGTGGCGGTTGACCGCTTCGAAAGCGCTGCCAGGCAGTCGCAACTCACCAACCAGCCGCTGATGATCCAGACATCGTTGCTGGGCGCAACCGATGCGTTCGCGGAATTGGCGCGAACGGTCGACCTCACCGTCGTCCAGCAGCCGAACCCGGACGACGTCAATGGCGAATTCGACATGGTCGAGACAGCCCTGTTCTCTTCGGGGCGCCCGGTCCTGATCGTCCCCTATATCCAGAAGGCCGGCTTCTCGCTCAACTATGTCCTCTGCTGCTGGGATGGCAGCCGCGCGGCAGCCCGCGCTATCGGTGACAGCCTACCGCTGCTGATGAAGGCCAAGCGGGTGAAGGTCCTGACCGTCATCACCGGTAAATTCGACGAGAAGGATGTCACGGGCGCCGATCTCGCGGCCCATCTGGCGCGTCATGGCATCAACATCGAACTGGTGCGCATCCCGGCGGCCGATATCGATGTGGCCAGCGCGATTCTTTCGCATGCCGCCGACACCGATGCCGACCTGATTGTCATGGGCGGCTTTGGCCATTCCAGATTGAGGCAATTCATACTGGGCGGTGCCACCCGCGGCATGCTCGAAGCCATGACGGTGCCGACCCTAATGTCTCACTAAGGATTTGAACGAAGAACCTGAAGAAGGACCTGGACGCGCTTTTCTCGCGCAGACCGGGCCCCGCCTCACGCGAAACCACTTCCGCTTCTCACGGAACCGGTTCACCCTTATTGCGTTGCCTTGCGCTTTTGCATGTGGCCGGCCAAAACGGCCCCATTTGCATCGCAAAACGAATATGCAATGAGGGTGAATGTCCTTTTCATTCGGTATTGAAGAAGAATATTTTCTGGTCGACGCCCAGACCCGCGCCGTGACGCGCCGGATGTCCCGCGATTTCTTTGACGCCGCGAAGGCCGTGCTGGAAGACAAGGTTGCGAGCGAATTTTTGCAGTCGCAGATCGAGGTCGTGACCGCACCGCATACCGACATTACCGCCGCGCGCGACGAACTGCGCACTCTGCGCACGACGCTGGGTGAGATTGCAGCGCAGCATGGGCTGAGTCTCATGGCCTCCGGAACGCACCCGACCGCGGTCTGGGAACGGTCCCGGCAATCGATCGGCGAGCGCTATGACAGCGTCATGGACGACCTGCAGATGATCGGCCGCCGCAACATGCTGTGCGGCATGCATGTCCATGTCGAACTGCCGGACCCCGACCAGCGCATCGACATCATGACACGGATGCTGCCGCATGTGCCGCTATTCATCGCGCTGTCTGCATCATCGCCGTTCTGGCGTTCGCAACCGACCGGCCTGAAAGGCTATCGCCTTGCCGCTTATGACGAACTGCCGCGCACCGGCATACCGGAATTGTTCAAGACCAAGGCCGAATTCGACTCCTACATCGATGCAATGGTGAAAGCCGGCGTCATCCCGGATTCGAGCTATATCTGGTGGGCGATCCGCCCCTCGTTCAATCATCCGACCCTGGAATTGCGCGCGCCCGACGTGTGCACGCGGCTTGAGGATACGATCGCGATCGCCGCCCTTTATCGCGCGCTGGCGCGGCGGCTCTATCATAACCCCTGGCAGAACTGGGGCATGAGCGTGATCTCACGCGCCGTGATCGTCGAGAACAAATGGCGCGCGCAGCGCTACGGCGTCAACGGCACATTTGCGCGGATCGAAGGCGATGGCTCGATCACCGTCGCCGAAATGCTCGAACAGACCATCGCCGATGTCAGCCGCGATGCCGAAGCGCTTGGCTGCCTCGAGGAAGTCCTGCATTGCCGTCGCATCATCGAGCACGGCACATCGGCCGACCACCAGATCGCGATCTACGATCGTTGCGCCGAGGAGCCGGAAAAAGGCCTGCACGCCGTCAACGAATGGCTCGTCGACATGACGCTGCGGTGATCCACAAAAGCCTAGGTCAGTTCTTCAGCCGGTAACCGGTCCGGAAGATCCACCAGACCGTGGCAAGGCATACGACGAGAAAAACCAGCGTCATGGTGATGCTGACGCCGATGCTGACGTCCGAGGTCTGGAAGAAGCTCCAGCGGAAGCCGCTGATCAGATAGACCACGGGATTGAATAGGCTGACGACCTGCCAGAATTTCGGCAGCACATCGATCGAATAGAAGCTGCCGCCGAGAAAGGTCAGCGGCGTGATGACCAGCAGCGGCACCACCTGCAGCTTCTCGAAACCATCCGCCCAGATGCCGATGATGAAGCCGAACATGCTGAAAGTGACGGCTGTCAACACCAGGAATGTGATCATCACGAAGGGATGGGCGATCTTGAGCGGCACGAACAGGCCGGCGGTTGCCAGGATAATAAGTCCGTGAATGATCGATTTGGTCGCTGCCGCGCCGACATAGCCGAGCACGGCTTCGAAC